>JAFYIK010000048.1 GCA_017538685.1 Bacteroidales bacterium
ATAAGGTCTTCTGGTGTACCAATTGCCTGTAGGACCGGGCGGTTTATTTCAACATTATGTTGAAGAAGTCGTTGATGTCGGATTCGGAGACGCCGAGATTAAGGAGGTACTGATGGGCGCCACCGGAGAGGGTTTTGGTGCTGTGCTTGTCGCAGTCACGGATGTACTCGACGAGACGCTTGTAGGAGCCGACGTCGCGGGTGTGGTCGTAGAAACGTGTGCCAGTCTCTTTATTGGTGCTCATACTCCACTCGTCGGGAGCGAAGTAGGTCAACTCGTAGTCCTTGGCGATGTCGCCTTCACGGACGCCGAGGAGGGCGAGCAGAAGGGCGGCGATAGTGCCGGTGCGGTCACGACCTGCTGCGCAGTGGAAATAGACCGGCTTGCCTGCGCGGAGATTCTCCACGATGAACTCAAAGCTCGTCTTCACGCGGGGAGCGCAATCCCTGAGCATAGTGCGGTAGTTCTCGCTCTCGCCGAAGCCGGGGCCGCAGAATGCGACTCCGCTTCCGAAATATGAGGAGCTGGGCACATCGCTCGCCTCCCTGAGGTCCAGTTCGGCCTTGATTCCGACCGCGGCGGCCTCTTTCTTTCCGTCGGAGTTCATATAGGACTTGTCCACTCGTCCGCCGCGGTAAAGCAGGCGGTAACGGATGGTCTTGCCGTCCTGAGTCTTCCAACCTCCGAGGTCGCGGCCATTATGTACATTATTCGAGAAGTACACCTGATGCAGGGCACCGGTGGTCTTGAACTCGCCCTTGGCCACGATATTACCCTTACTGTCCGTGACCTGATAATAATAATGGTCGTTGGGCACGAGATTGCCAACCGACTGGCTGGACGTGCTGGAGCTGAGTGAATACTCGCGACTCCACTCGCTGTCCCAAACACGAAGTGTCTGGTTGCCGCCTGCAGATGATGCATCCCAGCTGATCTTCACTGCCGGAGGATTGTCCGCTCCGTTTCCGGGGCCGCCGCCTTCATAATCGAACACTTTCGTGGCACTGAAATCCCAATCCTTATAAGTGCAACCAGTCATATAGGCCTGCACATACGGATCCGTCACGCAATACTCGGGTATATCTGCCGGATTATCTCCGGTGATACTGCCGGTCCCGAGCAGCCTGGTAGATATCGAATTGGAAAGAGTCCACTTGTCGTCATCGCCTTCGATCGCCCAGTACATAGCGCCAAGAAGGCCTTTCTCCTTGACGTAGTCCGCCTTAAGGCCGATGGACCTTTCGTTGTCGTAGCTGAGCACCATATTGCCCTTCGAATCGGTGAGGTACGGCACCTTGGCATCGTCGTCCCAGCACTCGGTGTAGCCGGAAGTCTTTATGTCGCGGTAATAGATGAAGTTGTCGTCGTCGCCTGATGTGAACGCCTTGCCGTTGTCCCTGCCGTAGAATGCCATACCGAGGGTCATCTTCTCATACGGCACGCCGGCGGCGAGGTGAAGCGCCACTGATTCGTCGCAGCTGCGGTAGGTCTTCGAAGACTTGTAGAGCGCAGCGTTGTGGTTCTTCGGCGGCTCGCCCATATCGTAGGTCATCAGGTTCACCCAGTTCATATAGTCGATGAACTCTCCGAAATGCACGTACTTCGCGTTTGAGGCGGAAGCCATAGTGACAAGCTTGTCCTGTCCGAGGGTGGAACGAAGATCTTTCACCAGCAGGGTGAAGTTGTCGTCATCGTCGTCGCTGTGGGAAATGCCCGCATCGCCGCTGGTAGGATACTCCCAATCCAGATCTATACCGTCAAGGTTGTAGGTGTTTACGGCCGATAGACAGTTGTTGCAGAAAGCCTTACGGTGCTTTTCCGAAGCCGCCATCTCGCTGAAATTGCCGGCTTCCCATCCTCCGATGGAAAGCATTACCTTCAGGTCCGGGTTCTTCTGCTTCAGCGCTACCACCTTGCTGAGGCGGCTCGTATTCTCGATACTGATGGTCTCGAAATCCTTGTTAATCTTTCCGAAGGCATAGTTGATATGCGTAAGATAAGTGGGATCCGGGATGGTTTTACCCCAGGAGGTCACATAGCCCACCACGATCTTTCCTGAAGGCGATGGCACTTCCGGAGTCTCAGGGGTTTCCGGAGTCTCGGGTGTTTCCGGCGTTTCCGGAGTCTCAGGGGTCTCAGGGGTCTCAGGGGTTTCGGGAGTTTCAGGGGTTTGCGGAGTGGTCTCCTCCACCGCCTGCTTTTTTTCCAGATTGAGGTGGAGGCCTTCGTCAGGCCCCTCACACGCTATGAAGAGCGCGAGTAAAGGGATAAGGAAATGCATTCCGGTTAGCTTAATTCTCATTGTTTAGAATCTGGGGGCCGAGTCATAAACTGACTGCAAGGTGTAGGAAGGATCTTCTGAGGTCCAGGCCTTTATGATGGTTTCTATCAGTTCCTGGGCGCCCTCATAGTAATCGCCGGTGTCACGGCGGAAATAGGGATGGTGTTCCGGACCGGGAGTACCATTGCCGCCGCAATCCCATAGGGTGCAGGGCAGGTCGTAGGTGCGGGCGGCCTTGAACACATACTCGAGATAGTATTTGTAGAAGGCGCGGCCGCGCTCGTCGTCCATCGCACGCTTCGAGCAGCCTGTTTCCCCTATATAGACGGGGATATTCCTGGCGATATACTTGTCGCGCAGCTCCTGGAAGGTCTCACGGACATAATCCTCATTGTACTTTCCCTTCGAACGCGACGGGTCGGCAGTGTGGCCCCAGTCGGAATAAGGCAGGTAGTCCTTGCCGTCCGGTCCCTCCTTGCCGAGGGTGAAATCCGAAGGGTCATAGAAATGCACAGCCAGCATAAGCTTATTCGCCGGATCCTTTGGGAAAACCAGGTACTTTGCGAACTTGGGGTTGCCGCAGTAAGTTGTAACCGAGAGCCAGCGAGTCTCGTTGTAGCCCCCGGCAGCGCGTACGGCATCCACAAAGACCTGAAGCCATTCGTTGATCACGTCGCACTTGCGGGTGATGTTCGAACCGCCGCCCCAGTCGCCGTCGTTGAGCTCGTTGAAGCCCTCGAATACGAGCCATTCGCCGCAGGATGCAAAGTTCTTCGCAATCTGCGTCCAGACCGCCGTGATCTCCTCCTTTACCTGCGCATTGATGGCCGGGCTGGCCACGGCGCCCTTCAAATTCTGCCAGTGGCCGTCGTCGTGGTCCTCATCGTGATGCGTGTCCACTATCACAGTGCCGAAACCGGCTTTATGGGCATAGTTCACCACCTGGGTCACGCGGCTCATCCACGCAGCGTTGATTTTGTAGTCCGGTGCAGGGCCTATCATTCCCAGCCAGGTGACCGGGATGCGGATAGTGGTAAAGCCCGCGTCGTGGACTTTCTGCAAAGCCGTCTGGGTGACTTTAGGATTACCCCAGATGGTTTCACTTGGCATCAGGTAGTCTTTGTCGTCGGGATCTTCCTCGTAGGCATCCAGATTGTTGCCCAGATTCCAGCCTATTCCCATCTCCATAGTACGGCGGACGGCGTCGTTGTCCACAGGCTCCTGCGGCGAAGGAGGAGTCTGTTCCTCCTCCTCCACCACTGCAGTCTTTTTGCCCGGGAGATCCAGTGTGATGCCGTTGTCCTGACCGCAGCCTAGCAATACGCTGCAGAACAGCAGGCCTGTGAGCAACTTGTTCATCCTACAATCCGGTACAGGAAATTTTGTAAATCTTCGATGTGCTGCCGTCGTCACCCACCCAGATGCACTTGCGCTTGTGGTCGACCAGCACCGACTCGGGATTGCCGATGTAACTGATGTCGAATTCGGCAAACTTCTTTGTCAATGCTCCGTCGAAGACAAACAGCTTGAACGCTTCGGAGTCTGTGACCCACAGCTTATCGGTCTTGACGTCGTAGCACAATCCTCCGACTTCCTTGATACCCGGAGCGAGAGTCGTCAGCTGGACGCGTCCGAGCTTATTACCCTTGAGGTCGTAAGTCCAGAGGTTCGCGCCGTACTGGCAGCCGATGAAGATCTTGCCGTCTTTGTACATAGTACAACCTTCGAGACCGTCGTTGCCTATCTTCATATCCACAGCCTCCTGCACGTAGAACACGGTGCTGTAAGAGTTGTAACCGGGAGCGGGGATCTTGTACATCTTCTGCTCGCCTTCGATACAGACATAGAGGTCTCCTGTCGCAGGATCGAGGGTGACGTCTTCCATATCAGCCGAGTGTGTAAACTGCACGGAGTAGGTCATCTTCTCCACATCGTCGGCTATGTTGATATGGTACAGCACTCCCTCGTCGCCCACGCCCCAGATGAAGGAACTGTCCTTGCTGAAGCACAGGCCGGAAAGTTCGTTCACTCCGGAGTCGAACACCTTGCGGGTATATTTACCGAGTTCGGGCATCTTGTCGGGATCGAAGTCGGATTCGGGATTCTCGGGCTCTTCCGGGTCCACATATTCAGGCACGGGGAGATTGTCCGCAGGACGCTCCCACCTGCCGGGTTCCATAGGATGGCCGGCCATAGCGTCGCGCAGGGCGCGGCGAAGCGTACCCTTCACGTTGTCGTGTCTGTACTCCCATACCATAGCGCCTAGCATCTTCTTTTCGAGAATGTAGGCCACCTTGGCGTTGACTGACTCAATGTCTTCGTAGCTGGCATACATAGTGCCCATAGCATCTGCCAGGTAAGGGACCTTGGCGTTGTCGTCCCAGATACGGTAGTTCTTGCCGGTGACGTCCTTGCCGTCGCAAGTGTTCTTGAAGAAAATCTCCTCCAGACGGTAGTAGTCCACCGAGCCGGGGTAGTAGCCGTTCTCGTCTTTGTAGCCGTCGCCGTGGCCATAGAAGCCTATACCGAAGTTCATACGGTCGAAGGGCACGCCCTGGCCGTGGAAGGTAACTTCGATGGACTCGGCCGCGCCGTGGTCGTTCTTGAGTGTCGGCGAGGTGTAGAGCGGAGCGTTGTGGCGGCGATCCTGCGGGTTGCCCATATCGTAGGTCATCACATTGATGTAGTCTACGTATTCCAGGGCGCCGTAGTTGTCCGTGTACTTTCCGTTCTCAGGGGCAGCGTAGGAGAGTATCTTGTCCGGCATAGCCTCGCGGAGTTCCTTGAACATCGTGACGAAGTTCACGTAGTCGTCCGGAGATGCCTCGTTGCCTTCGGCGTGATAGGTTGGATATTCCCAGTCTATGTCCACGCCGTCCAGATTATACTCGTCGATAATCGCTTTGACGTTCTGCACGAATGCCGCGCGCTTCTCGGGAGAAGCCGCCATCGGAGAGAAGCCGTTGGCGTTCTTTCCCCATCCGCCTATCATAAGCTTCACCTTGAGCGCGGGATACTGGGCCTTGAAAGCAACCATCTCCTTGAGGAGACGCTGGGTCTCGGAAGGAATCTCCAGGCCTTCGCCGGTGAGTTTGTTGACGAAGCGGCCGTGGCCCACGTTCACGTGCGTGAAGCAGCGGATATCAGCCAGCTTTGGGAAAAGGTTTTTGTCCGTGTACTCGGTGTAGTAGACTTCCCTGATGGGAGTCTGACCGAGGCGGGCGATACGCGCCGCTTTTGCTTCTGCGGTTTCGGGATACTCGTCGTGCTGCTCCGGCTCGGGCGCCTCCTCACCGGGCAGGGCGGGCACGGCGGGGTTCTCCGCCACCGTGCCGCTCTTGTCCAGGCGTGAAAGCCAGTCCATCGACTCTTCCTGCGGCGTGCAAGCCGCCGCAAGAAGGCCTATGAATATGAAACGAAACAGTCTTTTCATAAAAAGATGTTATTGTTTGACGCAACGGATGTTGGCGCCGATGTACTTGTAGTACTCGCTTGTGTACATCTTGTTGTCACGGAGATAGCACACCTTTGCCTTGTCGGAGCTGGCCCAGGTTGCAGACCAGATCATTGCGCGGTCGCCGAGGTGATACAGGCTAGTGCCTATGGAACCGGATGACTCGAAGTAGCCGCTGTAAGGGAATACCAATTCCCCAAAGAGCAGGGTGCCCGTTCCGGCCGTCCAGCCTTCAGCGCCGGAAGTCCACATCTTTTCTTCATCTCCCTTGACCGGCACGCGATAGCCTGCAGGACAAGGATCATAGATGGTCTTGTTGCCTCCGTCATTCCAAAGGGTGGAAATATCAGTATTGTTCCAGTTGCCGAGGCCTTCGTTTTCAGAGCCCTTGATGTATTCGGTAGGATGCAGAATCGAGTAGGCTATATCGATTTCTGCAGCCGCGGCGACCTTGGCCGCAGGGACAGACGCACCGTAGTTCGCAGCTACAAGCGGATCCTTACGGCCCCACTGGTAGTTCAAACCATAGGATTCCATAGGTGCCACAGTCGCCGTCGGGGCGACAAGGGCGCCGAGGTTGCGGTCCATAATCTTGCCGGCGACCAGGGTCGCATCGGTCAGAATATCAAGAGCGGTCGACGGAATCCAGATATGCCAGCTCCAGAGGATATTGCCTTCGCCGTCCTTTGCTGCGATCAGAGCATTACCGGGCTTGACAGGATTGGCGGTAGTGAAGGTGATATAATTGTCGGCATAGCTGACCGAGGCGATAACGTCGCCGGCGGTCACGGCGTCCGCGGTGTTGATGGTCTCCCACACAACTTCGACGGATGCGACTGCGCCTACGCTTTCTTCGCTGTTGCCCTTGACTGTCTTGAACTTGTACTCACCTGCTTCATAGACTATGTAGCAGTTGGCCAGTCCGCCTGCGCTGAGGTCAGGGTTGCCAGGGATGGGTCCCGGAGGCAAGACCGCCTCTTCCTGTCCGATCTTGATGGTCTGAACTGTCTCGGTGGTTCCCTTGCGATAGAGAACGACATTGGCGGTACGGGGATCAGCGGTGGTGTTGGCATCCACGGTAATAGGGATGGTATAGGTCACAGGAGCCTTGGTAGGAGTGCCTACGTGGATCCAGGACTCGGCCTGAGGAGCCACCTCGAATTCGACGTTAGTGACGACGTGGGCGTTGACTGTGCCGCCTGCCGCCTTGACCAGATAGTCCACACCAGCTTCAACAGCAGCCGTTGTAGGCTCATCCGGCTTTTCCCAAATCTCGGGTTCAGAGACATTCGGTCCAAGAGTGAGCTTCACGATAGAGGTAAGGCCGGTCTTGCTGTCCGCATAAACCAGGATCATACCTGCCGCATCTGCGGCTTTCGGGGTCACGACAAGCTTGGTCGCGTCGATTGCCACACCGAATTTGTCTTCGTTGAAGTAAGCGTCCACAACCGTCTTATCGGTCTTGTTGGTGATCGTGTACGGGATTGTGATAGGATCGGTGCTTGTGATCTTGAATGCAGTCTGCTCGATCACGAGTTTGAAGGCGTTCACGAGAGGAATGGAAATCACGCCGTCCTCATCACCGCCAGTATCGTAGGTGATGATAACCGCATCCTCGGTGACCTCGATGCCCTTGACGATGCCGTCCTGCACTCCGCCGGAGGCGACAGCCTTTCCAAGGTCGGTCTTGGTGCCCTCGAGGGTCATATAAAGATGACCGTCTTCACCTATCTCGAAGGTGGGGCTCATATAGATGCGGACATCGTTTCCTTCGCCGTCCTTAAGGATGACCTTGCCGGTGGTCCCGCCAAAGTCAAGAGCCCAGCAAAGCTCTCCTGCGCCGTTTGCCATAATGCAGAGCGCGGGACCATCTGCGGTAGTGGCTGTGGTGATTTCGAAGTGATAAGTGCTTCCGTCTGTGTAGGTGATGTTGACTCCAACCACAATGCCGGCGTCATTCTTCAGTTCTTCCACTTTCTGGACGGTCTTTCCTTCAAGAGCGCTCTGAACGGCCAACATATTGCCTTCCAAAGCCTGGACCCTGCTATCGAGGGACGCTATCTTGTCCAGAATCACGGAATCATCGTAGTTCTGGGTTGTGCACCCGGCAAGGAGTGCAACAAATGCTAAAGCGATTAAATACTTTTTCATATAGGTTATCGTTTTAATTATTATTCACATACACAACGGACAGACGAGCCTCTGGCAGTACGTGTGGCGTTATCCGAACGGAAAGCGGCGCCGTCGATGAACGTACATTTACCGTTCTGCAGCGAGCCGTGCTTCGCGTTCCAGATGACGGAGCGGTCTCCATTGTGGCAGTACTGTCCGCCGTTGTCGTCCATATAGCCGGCATACGGGAACACGGCCGTGCCGATCTTGAAGTAGCCGTTGTTCATCTTGTAGACCCATTTGTCCGAACCGACCCAGGCGCCGCCGTTGATGGGCACTCGGTAGCCCGGAGGGCAAGGATCGTAGATGGACTTGACGCCGTCTTCGCCCCAGGCGAGGAAGATCTCATCCTTGTTCCAGTTCATACCTTCATTACCGCTGGGGGTATAGGTGTAGACTGTCGGGATGGCCAAGGATTCTTCAGTGGTGACAGGGCTTTCCTGCCTTGTCATCTGCACGCCAGCCATCACCATAGGAGTATTGCCCCAGCAACCCATTCCGGGGAACGGATCCTTGCGGCCCCACTGATAGAACAGGCCGAAGGAGAGGGAGTCGACCACGCCCGTCGTCACCTCCGTGGCTGCCACGAGGGCGCCGAGGTTGCGGTCCATACCCTCAAGGTCGCCATCGCCGTAGACTCCGCCGAAGCTGTCGGTCACTATCTCGGTCGCGGGGACCCAGATGTGCCAGCTCCAGAGGATCTTGCCGTCTGCATCCTTGGCGGCAATGAGTGCGTTGCCGGGATGGAGGGTGGCGGGAGTCTTCAAGAGCACCTGCTCGCTGTCGGAGTCGTACTCCACGGACTTCACTATGCTATTCGGAGTGACTTCCTCCAGGGTGTTCCAGGTTTCCCACAGAAGCTGCATAGAGGTAACGCCGTCGATGACCAAAGTCTTGTCGTTACCCATTACGCCGGCGAACTTATAGGTGCCGGGCTTGGTGATGACATAACTGTTGGCCGATGCCAGCGAATCCAGAGGAGTTGCGTGGTCGGTGTCCACCGGATCCTTGAGGAACTCGGTCAGGTTGCCCAGGTCGAGGACCTTACCCACCGCAGCCTTGCCGGCCACTTTGGTGGAGTAGGTCTTCGCCGTCTCGCCGTTCTTGAGGAAACGGAAGGAATAACCGCTGGGCAGGGAAATCTCACCGGCGATGAAAATCCAGTTCTCGGTCTTGCCGTCGGGAGTGATGACGCTGCTGGAGAAGCCTGTACGGGGATTGGAAACATACTGCTTCATATTAGTCTCCTCATCCGTAAGTTTCACCTGATAATACTCATATCCGAAGGTTGCGCCCTTCCTGGATGTCAGAGTGTACGAGTCAAAACTACCGTTCACGACAAACTTGATTGCCGACGAGATGTTGACGAAATTGAATGTATTGTCCACATTGTATGCTGCAAGCATCGGGACATTATCATCCTTGAAACCGGTGTAACAGAAGCAATGGTTTGGATTCGCCGTTGCCGAAGCCGGATATGATGCATAGAGGGTACACTCGCGGTCGGCGCTCTTGTAGGGATGGAGCCCATCCACGGTGAGTGTCGCTATCTTGCCGGTAGCGTCGATATCGCCTGCAGAGAGTTTTACCACGACCTGTTCCTTGGCGTATTCGCCGTGGACCACGATCTCATCACCATCAACCCATTGCTTTTTCGACAGGCAAAGGTCGTCCGCCGGAAGAACGAAGCTGAGGGATAGGGAAACTGCGGGTTCCGGTTCCGGCTTAACCGGCGTATCCGGGTTTTCCGGTTCTGCCGGGGTCGGGTTGCAACCGAACAATAATGCGCCCGCAAGGAGTAATGCTATTTTATATACTGTCTTCATAAGTGTGCGCTTCAATTGTTAGTCTCCCCAGTTGACTGGTGCGGAATATTCATATTTTTCGAGAGTGCCCTGTCCACCGTCATCCACTTCTATGTAAGTGTTGAACTCGCTTCCCCACTTCACGTTGTACATAACCTTGTCGGCGCTCGTGAACGAACTCACGAAGACGTCGTCGAGGTAGAACGACACCGTGCAGTACTCGGAATCGATGATAGGCATAAAGCTGTAGGTGATCTTGTGAGTGCCCGTAGGATCGAAATCGACATTATTCATCTTAGGGGCGGTGTTCTCACTGTCCGTACCGGTGTTGAAGCCAATGGAAGTATATCCTTCCGTCTCGGATTGTACCGCGAGGTAATATTTTACCTCCTGACCCGCGCCGAATGCGAAGAGGGTCTTCATACGTCCTTCACTTCCCGGAGTCGTGCTCATATCTTTCCAGTAGAATGAATAATCTCCGAAAGGAAGGTTCTTCTGGATTTTCACGCCGTTGGGAAGCTGCATTGCCGAGCCGACAGCGACGCCGTGGCCGGTGCCCTGCTCCTTCCAGGTGTTGTACTCCGTCTGGTTGAACAAGGTCACCACAGGAGTGACTTTGTAGCCCTGCTTCACTTCCACGTCGCGCTCTGCGACATAGTCTCCTGCGCTGGCCGCAACGGTGGCGATCCTGATATCCGCATAACGGAGAACCTCTCCTTCGTTAACCTTTAAGGTGAGCTTGACGGTATCCGGACCGGTGTAGTTTGTCTTTTCGACAGAGAACCAGTCGTCCGTCTCGCTCTTCTGCACAGTCCACGAAGAGTTACTGTTCACGAATATCTCGGCCTTAGTCTGGTTGTAACCGACACGGAGCTTGAGCTGGGAGACTTCCAGCAGAACGCCCGCCTGGGTGAATGTGACCCTGGCGCTTTCCACATCGTTCCTGTCGTAAAGTGCGAGAGTGGCTTGGCGCTGCTCTTCAGGATTGTCCGTGACAGCCACGGTAATGTTGCCGTCGCCTTCGCCCGTAGCACCGTTTGCAATGGATATCCAGCGGACCTTGTCCCCTTTCTTAAGGGTAACGCTGTCAGTGCCGTCGATGAACCTGGCCGACCATTTCTGGTTGGACTCCACTTTCACGATGTAATTGTTGCTGGCCTTAGTAGGAGCCTGGGCGGTTTTGTCCACCTTAAGGAACGCAGTGCCCTTCTGATGCACCTTGACCTTCTTGCCCAGCCAGTAGTCGCTTCGTATCTCGATGACATCGTCGCGGTCGTCGAGCTGATCGTTGTCGTAGTACTGGACGTGCACAATAGTCTTCGGGGCCTGTCCGGTGTGGACCAGATCAGGATCCTCACCCTCGCCCTCCTCGATGTCGATCATACACCATTCGGGGTGCTGGGTGGTCACGGTCCAGGGATCCGTGGAGGTAATCGTTATCGTGATGCCCCTCGGAGAAATGGCGTCCAGCTCGTAACTGTCGTCCACCCTGTAGCGAAGATCTACGATCTTCTGCGGGGTTTCCGGCTTGTCGGGCTGGCAACCCCACAGTCCCGGAATCAGGACTGCAAGGACCGATATTATGTTAAATACTCTTTTCATAACTAATTCCGGCAAAGTTATACACCTGCTTGTGTCACTTCGAAGGTTTTGATCTCGTCACCTGCAGCGATGGTCACATTGCCCTTGCGCTCGGCACCCGTGTTGGCTGCCGCAGTGACGGAGATGTGATGCGCGACGCCGTCGCCAAGGCCCTCTGCGAGGGAGATTGTGAGCCAGTCAGCGTCTGTGGTGATGGTCCAGTCCATATTGGACGTGATGGAGAAAGTGAGCGGGCCGCCTGCCGCGACATACGACTTGGACGGGGGAACCACCTGAAGGGAGGTCTTGCGGATCTGCTTCACCTTGATGATGGTGAAACTATCGATTCCGTCTCCGGCCAGGGTGATGGTGGCCTCACGGTCTTCCAGTGTGTCATTGGCCTGCGGGGTCACCACGATGTCCGCGATAAGACCGGCAGAGGCACTTGACGAAGGAGTCAAAGCGAGCCATTCCGATCCCTCCGAACGCCTGATGGTCCACGGAGTGTTTGCGCTCACGTTGAATGTGAACGGCTGGGGCGCGACTGCGGGAATATTATAGGTAGCCAATGCGTCACAGTCCATACGGAGCGACGCCGCCGCCTGTGCGGGAGTCACTTGCGTGTCGACCTCATACATCTGGCAGGATGCCAGGGCAACGAGCACCGACAGGCTTGCAAAAATTCTGATTATAGTTTTCATATGGCGTTTGTTTTTATTCGTGTGACAGACTACCATCCGGTATTCTGGGGATTAAGGTTCGGATTACAGAAGAGTTCGCTCTGAGGGATAGGATATAGATACATCTTCTCGGCCCAGGGGCGGGTCTCCACATTCTTAAGGCTGTACTGGAAGTTGTTGCCTTCCTTCACGATTTCCACACCATTGATCTGGGTCTGTGTGGTCGGGGCAATCATCCAGCGGCGGACATCCCAGAAACGATGGTCTTCGAATGCGAACTCGACTCTCCATTCGCGCTGAACCGCATCGCGGAAATTGTCCTTATTCATCGTGGTCACATTCGGCATAGTGGCGTTGGCCCTGACGAGGTTCAAGGCAGTGCGCGCACTCATCGTGAGTTCGTCGTCAGTACCGTCCGGACCAAGGCACTCGTTCGCCGCTTCGGCGTAGCTCAGAAGGATCTCCGCGTAGCGGAAGACCACCCTTTGGTGCTTGAACTCGTGTTCATCTTCACGGACGAACGAAGACTCGGGATTCACGAACTTCTTGAGGTAGTAACCGGTCACCGTGCACAGACCGCTGCGGGTGGCGCTGTAGTCCTGGCCGCCCACATATGTCTCGATGGTCGAGCCCTTGAACGCCATACCGTTGGCGAGGATGGTGCGGGCGAAACGGGGATCACGGCCTTCGTAAGGAGTCGTGATGTCGAAATCCGGATCGTCGGTCTGCCATCCGTTGGCGCCGAGGACAATGTCGTAGCCGCCGAGGGTCTGGAAAGCATCCACCAGGTTCTGGGTAGGATAAGTTCCGGACATCGAAGTCCTGCGTCCGTAGGTGAAACGCACCGGGAAGTTGTACTTCTCGAAGCTGTAGTCCTCAGAACGCATAATGCAGAATATCACCTCGGGAGATGCGACTATGTCGTTCAGGAAAGCCGGATCAAGAGAATAGATGTTGGCATTGATAAGGTCGAGAGCGGCCTTTGCGGCAGCCTTCCACTTCGCGGCATCGCCTGTGGGGTTGTGCAGCGGGCTGGCCGCATAGAGCAGCGCCCTTGACTTGAGAGCCATCGCAAAGCCCTTGGTCACACGGCCGAAATCATTGTCCAATTCGGTGGTCATATAACTCTTCGGCAGGGAATCGAGGCACTCGTTGCATTCGGTAACGATGAAATCGATCGCCTGGTCGAACGGAGTCTTGGGAATGGAATTGGCCTCCTCGATGGTGAGCATCTTCTCCGGGATGGGGATGTCGCCGTAGCGGCGGGCGAGCTCAAAGAGGTAGAACGCCCTCAGCACACGCGCCTGATAGGGATAGAGGTGCATCTGAGCCATCTGGTTGTCGTACTTGATGTCGTACTGGTAGATTGTCAGGTCCACCGTCTTGATGGACTCAAGGAACTCGTTGGCCGAGCGTATGGCATTATAGAGATCCCACTTGGTGTCCACCGTGTTGATGGCGCTCCAGTTGCCGTTGCCGAAGCGCTGCACGCTGCCCTCGGGATCACCGAATTCAGCGTCGTCGCAGCCGCATTCGCGCATTGCATCGCTCACAGCCACTATGTCCTTGTCGGGCATATAGCCGTAGATGTTGGTCATCATCGCCTTCACGTTGGAGAAGGTGCTGTACATATCAGAGCGGGTGTAGTCTCCGGAAGTTTCGTCGAAATCCAGGAAGTTGCATCCTGCTGCGAGGATCACAACCGATAATATTGCAAATAACTTTTTCATATCGTTTCCCGGTTTAGAAGTTGAACTTTACGCCGGCCCAGATGACTCTGGTGGTGGGATAATAGGCTCCCAACTGCTCGGGATCGGCAAAGCCGATGTTGTCCAGCGAGAACACGTTGGTCGCGTTGAGAGAAACGGTGGCGTCGCACACCTTCAGCAGGCTGCGGGGCACGTCGTAGGATATGCCTATGTTGCGCAGCTTGAGGAAGGAGCCGTCGCGGTACCAGAGGGAGTTGTCACGATAGTTGTTGTCGTTCTCCATCGTGGTAAGGCGAGGCATAGTGGCGATGTCCGCCGTCTGAGGAGTCCAGAACACTTCCCTTGAAAGGAAGGTGTCAGAAATGGTGCCGTTATTAACCAGCGGCTGATACAGAGGGCTGTCCAGCAGCGAAATGGTGTAGCCGGTGAGACCCTGGAAGTCGGCGAAGAACTTGAGCGCCCTCCACTGGAGATTCACTCCGAAGCCGAACTGGAGGAGAGGAATCGATGTGGAACCGAACATCCTGACCTTGTCCTGGCTGTCGATGACGCCGTCCAGGTTCTGGTCGCGGTACTTAAGGTCGCCGGGGCGGATGTCGCCAAAGGTCTGGCGCGGCGAATTGTTGATCTCGTACTGGCTCTGGAAGATGCCGATAACCTCGAGACCATAGGCCTGGCCCACGCGGTTGCCGGAGTGGTAGAGGTAATCATACGGCTGGTAGGCCTGGCCGTCGTCTATCACCTTGGTGAAGAGCCAGGATGCATTCGCATCCACTCCGTAGGAGAACTCCCCTATCTTGTCGCCCCAGTCGATACCCAGGTCGATGCCTTTATATTTGTTTTCGCCTTGGCTCTGCTTGTTCACGGAAATACCGAGAACGCCGGAGATATTGGAGGCGCTGATATAGATGTTCCGGCGATCCTCGGCGAAGACCTCGGCATCGATGCCCAGCCTGCGGTCCAGCAGACGGACTTCCGAACCGAAGGTGATCTTCTTCGAAAGTTCGGGCGCGAGGGTAAGCGCCGCCATATTTCCTTCCGCGCGGCCGGAGGTGCTTGTGCCGTCCGTACCGAAGCGGTAGCTGTGGCCGTTGGAGGAGCCGTAGACCTGGCGATAGAGTTCGTGGGTGAGATCGTCGTCCATACCGGACATACCCGCGGATCCGTAGACCTTCAAGTAGGTCTCGCCGTCCAGAAGTATCGCCGCCAGATTGACGGCCGGATAGAAGGTGAAGCGGCTGCCCTTCGGGAGATAGGCGCTACCGGAGTAGTTCATCACCACGTCGGCGAACACTTTGTGCTTCCAGTTGTAGCTTGCGGTGACGAGCATTTCCTGGGTCTTGGAGGAGGCATTGCGCTCGTTTTCGATCCGGGAACGCTGGCGGTACGCGAGATGGCTCTCGAAATGGTGGTCTTCCGTGTTCTTTTCCCAGTTCAATCTGGCCTGAAGCTCGAAATTCATCCTCAGGGAGTTGAACCAGTGGTCGAAATCCACCACTTTGGAATCGATTCCGTACCATTTCTGGTTGGTGACGAGATACTGCTTGCCGTCGGCTGCGGCTATCATAGGATTAAGCTCGGAATAACGGAACTCTTTCTCCGCCACTTCCGTCATCTTGCCGATGTAGTCGAAGGCCACTGAAACGTCTGCCGAGAGGCCATTCACGAGCGGGCTGAGATCCTGACGGAGATTCACGTCCGCAAGGACCTTGGTCTGCGAGTACTGGTGCTGGCCGGATTCACGCAGGATGGCCACCGGGTTGTTGGCTCCATAGAGGGAGCTTCCGCCGTACGAACCGTCGGCCTGCTTGATGGGGAACGCGGCCGAAGGGAGACCGTAGATGATCTTCTCCAATCTGGTGTCCCAGTTGGGAGTGTTGAACTCCGACAGGCGGGCCATAACGCCGATCTTCATCGCGGTGTAGTCCGTGATGTTCACATCCACATTGGAGCGGATGCCCAGACGGTTGTCGTAGGTGTTCGCGTTGTAGCGGTCGTCGGAATCCGGACGGACGTAGAGCGCGTTGTCCTTCAGATAATCCACAGCCGTGAAGTATTTGAAGTTGCGGTTGCCTCCGGTGAAGGTGAACTGGGCACGGTGGTTGTCGCCGTGGTCACGATAAATCTCGTTCCACCAGTCTACATTAGGATAGGCATAGGGATAAGTGCCTTTCTGGAAGGCATCCAGCTCGAGGGCTGAATAGCGGGCCTCGAGACCGTCCAGTGCACGGGCCTGGTTCACCATAAGCGCGTAGGTGTACGCGTCGGAGAACTCCGGAGTGCGGGTTGCGGTTGCAAGGCCGTACTGGTACTTCGCAGTGACGTGCAGAGGGGTCGACTTGCCGCGCTTTGTGGTGATGTTCACCACTCCGTTGGCGCCCTTGACGCCGTAAAGCGCAGCTGCAGCCGCGTCAGTAAGAACGGTCACCGACTCGATTTCAGTGCCTGTGATGTCGCTGAGATCCCTGGGGAAACCGTCCACGAGAACGAGAGGGCTGCGGCCGTGGAGGCGGAGCTTGGACTGATTCTCCTCGCTCCTTCCGGTGCCCTGCTTGACCCAAAGTCCGGAGAACTGTCCGTAGAGCGCCTTGGCGATGTCCACCTCGGGACTCTTGTCGAACAGCGACGCATCACCGCCGGCAGAGCTTCGGGCCATCAGCCGGAAGGAGTTCCCCAGCACGATGGAATCCATCTGCGAGAGTTCCGCCTGTTCCTGGGCCGATGCCGCGACTCCGGCAAGAAGCGTTATAATTATATATATAAAGTATCTTTTCATATTCGGGTACTATTTTAGATTACCAACCCGGGTTCTGTGTCATACCGTAGTTTTTGTTGATCTCTACGGAAGGGATAGGCTGCAGGAACCACTTGCGGTCCCAATTCGTCCACCAACTGCGCACAGGACGGAGATCGACCACTTCATATTTGAAGGTAGTCGCCTGATTGTCCTTGTCGCCGATGGACTTGAGTCCGTGAAGTTTAGTGTTGAGGGCGGAGTCGAGTCCCCAGCGGACGATGTCGAACCAGCGGACTTCCTCGAAGCCGAATTCGCAGTCGCGCTCCCTGATGAGGGCGTCGCGGAACTGCTCTTTCGTCATTCCTTCAGGATAGAGATCCTCAAGCGGGCAGAGACCGACGCGTGCGCGGACTGCGTCCACCCAAGTGTAAGTCTTGTCGGACGGGCCTCCGTCGTACTCATTGTAAGCCTCGGCCGCGTTCAGGAGAACCTCCGGGAGACGCATCATACACCAGTGAACCGGCACCGAGCGGTCCTTCGCTTCCTGGAGGATGTATTTCATCTGGCCGAAGCCGGACATTTCCGCCTGGAAATGACGGTGATTCGCGTAGACATTGCCCACGGTACCGTCTCTCCATATATCGCCGGGAACCGCTATGTTCTCATAAAGACGAGGGTCGCGGGTCTCGATTCCGGGAATCTTGATGGCTCCGGTGGGATCCGGACGGAAGAAAGGATCCTTGGGCGGGCTGGCCCAGTTGAATTTATCCGGGAACGGAGTGCCGTCTTCCCAACCGTACTTGTTCACCCATTCGAGGGTGCAGCCACTACCATATTCGTGGGGGTTGTCCAGAACGAGATAGTGATAGGAAGTGCTGTTGGATTTGCGGATGGAGATGATGCACTCGGTGCTTCCTCTGTTGAAGTAGCCGGCGCGGTAAGCCAGGCGGTAAGCCCTGTTCGTGATGACTCCGTTCGCATCGGGAGACGCCTGCTCCATCGCATAGTAACCGTTTGCGAGCAGCTGCGCCATAAACTCGTCAGCAGCGTCCTTGGCGGCCTTCCAGCGATTGATGTCGTAGTTCATATAGCAGGTGTACTCATCTGCCTCAGGATGCCACGGCGTGTCGGAGTTGAAGGTGGGCGACGCTGCGAAGCACAGGATGCGGAGCTTGAGGCCCAGGGCGGCGGCGCGGGTGAGGCGGCCGTCTTCGTTCTTCGAGACGGACCACGGCAGATCCGGGGCAGCCTGGTCGCAAAGGTCTACGATAAACTGTATTGTCTCCGCGAAAGTGTTGCGGGGATAACGCATAGTCTCGCTCGGCACCACTGCGTGGTCGATGATGGGGACGCCGCCGAGATAACGGACCATATTCGCATAGGCTATCGCCATACAGAGTTTAGCCTCCGCTTTCTTGCGGGCGAGTTCAGCGGGATCTGCATCCGGAATGCGGTCGGCATTCTCGAGGAACAGCCACGCGTAGCGGATTACGTGGTAATCTTTCTCCTTGCCGAAGCAATACGCCTGACTTGAGGTGCTGGGAGAGGAAGGAGAAAGAGAGCCGCTATAGTAAAGCTCGTTGGGGCCGTTGCCCTCTGCGAAACGGTGGCTTGAATAGTGGTCTGTGAGGGCCTCGACCACATCCTTGCTCATAAGGTTGTCGAAGTCGCTGACCAGACCGTAGTGGAGATAATAATATGCGGATGCCAGCACTTTGTCGGCATCTTTGATTGTCGCGAAGAGGGTGTCCACGGTGGCGCCGGAAGTCTCCGGAGCCTTGCTGAGGCCCTCGTCGCCGAGTTTGAGGCTCTCGCAAGCAAACAGTGACGCGCTCACGAGTGCAATTGTCAGAATCTGAATCAATCTTTTCATAAGGCTCATCTGTTAGAAGTTAAGATTTATTGCGATGTTGTAGGTCTTCACAAGAGGATACTCACCGTTGGAACTCGAAGACTTTCCTTCAGGATCCTGCAGCTTCATCTTGGAGAAGGTGAGGACATTGTAACCGGTGAACATAATACCAAGCGAACTTAATCCGAGTTTCTCGAAGAATTTGTTGCGAGAGAAGGTGTATCCGAAGCTGAGGCTCTTCAGACGGATGTAAGATGCATCCACGGTCCAAAGGGTGGAGTCTTCAGCGTTCCAGTTCATCTCGGCGAGAGTGTCGGTCATACGGGGGAGAAGGTTGTCTCCCGTGGTACGGGCCGGCGCCCACTCGCTGCCCTCGGGTACGTAGCAGCGTTCTGCGAACATCTCGAGGAGGCCGCGGTGGCCCGAGTTGGTGAACGGGATACGGTAGTCGGCGTTGTAGACACGGCAGACGTTGGTCGCGGCGATCCAGTTGAGGGCGAGGTTGAAGCCCTTGTAACCGAACTTCCAGTTCGATCCGAAGAGGTACTCCGGACGGTTGGGATATCCGTCCACCATCTTGTCGTCGTCGTTCACTATTCCGTCGTCGTTCAGGTCTTTGTACTTCGCGTCACCGGGATAAACGGTGATCTTAGGCTGAGGGAGAGAAGGATCCAGCACCTTCTTGCCGTTCACCATCACGAAGTCGCTTTCCTGATAGAGGCGTTCGTACTGATAAAGGAGATAGCGGCCGGTGGATCCGCCGGTGTACATCTGGTACGGCTCGTTGGTCTGGACTTCATCCTGATTGATGATGGTGTTGCGGGAGAAAGTCACGTTCGCACCGATGTCATAAGTGAATTCGCCGACGTGGTCTCTCCAACCGAGATCCATCTCATATCCCCAGTTGTCCACGACACCGAGATTCATATTCGGGAGGTCTGTGGCGATGATTGCCGGAGGAGTGTTGGGAGAAATGAGGATACCGGTGCGGTGCTCCTTGAAGATATCTCCGGTGAAACTGAGGCGCTTGTTGAAGAGTTCGGCATCCACACCGAAGTTCCCCTTGAGAGCGGTTTCCCAGGTGACGGTGTCGTTTCCGGGGACGCCCATTTCGTAACGGGGGACGCCGCCTGAATCAGAGACACCGAAATAGTAACTTCCGGCTTCCTTCCAGACGCCTTCCATATACATAAAGCGGTACTTGCCCTGGTCGTTACCGACGGTACCCACGGAACCGCGGACCTTGAGGTGGTCGATCCAGCTTACCTGATCCATAAACGGCTCTTCGGAAATCACCCATCCGAGCGACATTGACGGGAAGAAACCGTAACGGGTCTTGCCCGGAGCGAAGTTCTCGGAGCCGTTGTAACCGGCGCTGAAGTCCACGAGATATTTGTCCATATAACCGTAAGTCGCGCGGGCGACAACTCCCACATAACCCTTCGGTAGCCAGGAATAGGTGCTGGGGTAGTAATTGCGGGACTGGTTGTAGAGGAGCAGTCCGCTCACGGCGTGCTTTCCGCCGAACTTGCGGCTGTAGTCCACGCGGCCTTCCAGGTACCAGGCTTTGTCGTCGTCGGTGGACTCGCTGTAGCTCAGCGGGTAATTGCTGCCGGACAGGATCATCTGATATGTGCGGTCGAAGTCGGGATCCGCCATAGAAGCGGTGCTGTCGCCCACCCAGCCTGTGTAATACAGGGTCTGGTGCATAGCTCCCGAGCCTTCGTGCTTCTTCTTGATCTGCATCGTGGTGTCGAAGCTTCCCTTCACGCCCACGCTGAGGCCTTCGGTGATGAAGTCCAGGCGCTGGGTGAGGTTGACATCCATATCGAGGGTGGTCTTGTACTTCTGGGTGTAACCGTAGCCGTAGTAGTACTCGAAAGCGTTCCACTTCGTCAGGGAGTTCGGAAGGGCGCTGTCGGACACGAAGGTCAGAGGGTTGCCGTTCACGATGCCGGGGCTTCCGGTCGGGTGGGCCCAGAGCATTGCGATCATCCAGATGTTGTCGCGCTGGGCGTTAGGCTCCTGGGTATTACCCACAACTCCGCTGATGTTGAACTTCATATCTGTCGTTTCCGTGAGCTTGAAGTCCAGGTTCGCGCGGTAGTTGTAACGGTTGTACATATAGTTGTTGTCGTAGCTCAGACCGGGCATCTGCTTGAGCAGACCGTTCTGGTACATATAACCCATCGACACGAAGTAACGCACCTTGTCCGAACCTCCGGAAATGTTCACGTTGTTCTTGGTCTGAAGGAAGGCCTTGCGGAACAGAAGTTCCGTCCAGTCCGTGCTCGGATACATATACGGATCCGAACCGGTGCGGTAGGCTTCGATGGCTTCACGGGTGAAGTAGTTCATCGAGTCGGGGTCTCCCGCATTTTCGTGGCGGACGTTGTAATAACGGGCGAAATCGTACGAACCGCACTGATGGATGAAGGACAGCGGAACCTGCACGCCGGTGATGGAACTGGCGGAGATCTTCGGCTTTCCAGCATCGCCTCGTTTGGTCGTGACGATGATAACGCCGTTAGCGCCTCGCACACCGAACACTGCGGTGCTGGAGGCGTCCTTCAGGATGGACAGGCTCTCGATTTCGTTCGGGTCGATGGTGTTCAGGGGACGTTCCACGCCATCCACGAGGATGAGCGGGGTGCTGTTCGCGTCGCTCAGGGAGCTGACGCCACGGATGTAGATCTGGGCGTAGTCCTCACCCGGCTGACCTGATTCCTGAACGGTGGTGACGCCCGGCATCTGGCCCGCGAGGACGTTCGTGACATCGGCCACAGGCGCTTTCACCAGGGCCTTCGCATCAATCGCCGTGAGAGCACCCGTAACAGTGGCTTTTTTCTGAGTACCATACGCCACCACCACGGTCGCCTCCAGGGTCTGAGTGTCGTCTTTCAGGACGATAGTCAGAGTCCTCTGCTTGCCGATCTTAATCTCCTCGGTGGCATAACCGAGAGAAGATACCACGATGACCGCATTCTCGTTCGGGACAGTGATCTGGAACGCTCCGTCCATATCCACAATGACGCCGACAGTCGTTCCCTGGAGAGTGACTGCGGCGCCGAAGACAGGCAGACCGTCCGCATCGACCACTGTTCCCTTGACGGAGATACCCTGAGCATAGGAGCTCGCGCACCATAGGCTCAAAATCACCGCAGCAAGGAGTCTTAAATAGTGGACTGCTTTCATTGGTTAATTATTTAAGTGTTTTTAGTGTCAGTACTACAAATTTAGCCCATAATCAAACTCGATTAGGGCTAATTTGCGTGTAATAATACACAATTTGCGCAGGGGATAAACTCTACAGGTTATGCTGCGGATACAGGTCGTCCCACCAGGTCGGGTCGTCGTGGAGGTATTTGCTGAACCAGGCGAAGATGGTGCGCAGCCAGTCGCGGCGCTTGCCGAACTCGCGTATTCCGTGGTTTTCGCCGTCCACTACGACGAAGGCGGTGTCGGCCCCGAGGAGCTTAAGCGCGGTGAACATCTGGATGCTCTCCCCTATCGGCACATTGGTGTCCGCCGAGCCGTGGAGGAAGAGGAGCGGGGTGTGGATCTTGTCCGCGTTGTAGAGCGGACTGCGGTCCACATAGAGGTCCTTGCGGGTCCAGGGGTAACTGTTCGCCATAGACACTTCGCTGTAGGAGTAACCCCAATAGCCTTCGCCCCAGTAGCTGGTGTGGTCGCTGATGCCGGCGTGCGAGATGCCCGCGGCGTAGATGTCCGTCTTGGTGAGCAGCAGCTGGGTCATAAATCCGCCATAGGAGGCGCTGAAGCAGCCGATCTTGGTCGAGTCCACGAAATCGTGGTCGCGGCAGAAGGCGAGCGTCGCTTCGATTATGTCGTCCGCCACCACGTCGCCCGCCGTGTTTACGTGCCTCGCGGCGAACTCCTGGCCGAAACCGGCCGCGCCGCTGGGATTGACGACGTAGAAGACGTAGTCCTGGGCTGCGTAGACCTGGGGCGAGTAGGAACCCACGCAGTAGCGCGCCGAAGGGGAGCAGCCGCCGTAGTAGTGTACTAGCAGCGGGTACTTCTTCGAAGGGTCGAAGTGCGGAGGAAGGACGTAGAAGCCGTTGATCAGGTCCCCGCGGGAGGATGTGAATTCGTAGGCCCCGCCGGCGCCGAGCTCGACCGAAGCGAGACGCACCGCGCCGAAGTCCATAACGAGGCGCTGGTTGCCGCTGATGACGTTGTATGCGTAAGCCCTGTCCGCATTGCAGAGGCTCTGGCCGCTGTAGACGAGGGTGGGCGAACCGGAGGCGAGGTCGAAAGAGTAGACATACTCTTCCCTATTCTCCAGCCTCTCGATTTTCCCGCTGCGGGGGTCACAGCGGTAGATGTTCTGCACGTCCTTGTCTTCCGTCTTGAAATAGATGCGGTTGTCGAACTTCGCCCAGACGACGTTTCCGTCCACGCTCGGGTCGAAGTCCTTCGTCAGAGAAGTGACCTGTTTGGAAGCTATGTCCATCACGTAGAGCTGCACGTCGTACATATTCGGGATCTGACCCGGTTTGAGCGCGGCCTGGCCTATTCCCCCGAGAGCCTCCGGGCTGCCGATAAGCGCAAGCTGGGTTCCGTCGGGGGAATAGCTCGCGCCGCGCAGGAATCCGTCGTCTTCAATCAGGCATTCGGCCTCCATAGTCTCCACATCCAGCTGCCAGAAGGAAAAGAGAGTCGTGGGGCGTTCAGTGAGGCGCTCGCGCTGCGTCATAAACAGCACCTTCCTGCCGTCCAGACTGATGTCCATAGGCATAAGGTCGTGCCATCCGAAAGTCAGCTGCTGCATCCTGCCGGTCGCGAGGTCATATTTCGCCAGGTAGGAGCGGTCGCGCCAGCCGGGCTGACGGTCGTCGGGGGTAAGTATCTGATGCACCGCGCCTTCCTGCGGACCCTCCTGGGTCATAGTGTAGAGGAGGTAGTCCTCGCTCGGCGCGACCGCGAACCATCCGTCCATAGGGATGTCCTTCGCGAGCAGGGTCTCCCTGCCGGTCAGCGGATCGGCGCAATAGAGATTGGTGCCGCGTGCATCAGCGCGGGTGTAGTAGTATTCGTCGCGCCTTGGCATCCACTGCACATAAGATTCCGACCGTGCGAGCACACGGCCGTCGGAAGCCTGCTGGATTTCAGTGTAGGAGCTCGGCGTGCCGTCGGCATCGACCGTGCGGTAGGTCAGGGCTATGAACTTGCCGCCTGCGGACACGGAGATGCCCCCGCACGCCAGCCCGATGGTGTTGGCATCCAGAGAGTAGATGCGTCCGCCGTCCTCGCGCAGGGTGAGCCGGCCGTCCTTGGGCGATTCCACGCTCACCTTAAGGCTGTCGCTTTCGCCTTTAAGCGTCAGCACCTTGATCACGAAATCGTGCGTGCCGGGTTCGAGCTTGAGCTGCGGGGGCGCGGGCCTGCCGTCCACGAATATGCGGCTATGGCTGAGACCTTCAACCTTCAGCGTCGCGTGCGTGTAGAGCGTGTTTTCGAGCGTGAAGCCAAGCAGATGCAGGGCGTCGCCTTCGGCGGCGGGGAGTTCCGTCACCGTCTGAGCGCCTTTCAGCAGGTCCACCGACAGCTCACGGTCGAGCGCCGATTCGGGATCGAACGCCTTGCCGGCTATGTCCAAGGTGTCCACCTTATGCGGAGTTTTGACCTCGAACGGGCCCGCATAGCGGAAGGATTTGACTTCGACGGTTTCGGCTGATGCGAGCGAGCAAATGACGCTCAAGGCCGCTATAAGAAATAATTTTCGTTTCATTTTCTAAAATATCGGGCGTTCGTGTTCTTTTGACGGAGTTCCATTTTCGAAATACGGCCATCCATCCTCGGACCAGAGGACGCGGTCGAGATTGAGCATACGGCCGTGGTATGAGCTTCCGGTCCAGTAGGTGTGGTAGAACATCCAGTCCTGGCCGGCGTCGTCGGTTATTATCTGCGAGTCGTGGCCTGTGCCGACGAAGGTTTTATCGTCAGGGGCCTGGAGGATAGTGTAGTCGTAGCCGAGGCTGGTCATCTTCTTGCCTTTCGGGTCGCGGTAAGGGCCCGTGATAGTCTTGCTGCGGCCTACCACGATGCGGTAGGTGCTCTTCTCCTCCTCGCAACAGGTGCCCTTGGAGGCGAAGAGGTAGTACCAGTCGCCGCGCTTGTGGATATACGCTCCTTCGAGGTTGTCTGCCCCGACGTGTTTTTTCTTCGCGCCTTCCTTGACCTTGAGGCCGTCGTGCTCTAACTCCACAATCCAAATTCCGCCCATCGGGCCGAAGCTGCCCCAGAAAAGATAGCTCCTGCCGTCTTCAGCGCGGTAGAAATTGGGGTCTATGGAGTTCGCGGTGCCGATGTTCTTCCAGCCTACGACCATTCCCTTGTCTTCGAACGGGCCGATCGGCGAGTCGCTCACAGCCACTCCGCTTCCCGTATCAAAGAGGTTCGCCCATATGCCCAGGGCATAGTAGAGGACGTATTTGCCGTCCACATAGTTGATGTCCGGAGCCCAGATACTCGAGTTCGCGAGCCATTCCGGGCGGCCTTTTGAAAAGCCATCTGCCACGAACTCCCAGTCGATGAGGTTGGTCGAGCGATAGATAGGGAGGTTGATTATCGTCGAGGCTTCTTTCGATGTGTTGTCGCGGTTCATCAGGCCAGTCTTTGCGCTCTGGGTGCTGTAGGCATAGAAATATCCGGTGTTCGCGCGGTCGTCCAGGACCGTCGGGTCCGGGCAGTCGCGGCGTATTACAGGGTTTGAATAAGTGTTCTGCGCCTTTGCCGGAAGTGCCAAAGCAAGCAGCGCAACGATTGCGGACAGGGTTTTTGTTCTCATACTGTCAGATTATGACGTTACGCAAATATACAAAATGTTGCATTTCCGAAAAACTTCGTATATTTGCAGTCCCGCTCGCCGCAAGGCCGCGGGCCGGTTCACACAGAACCTTCCGGAGAGGTGGGTGAGTGGCTGAAACCAGCAGTTTGCTAAACTGCCGTACGGGTAACCGTACCACGAGTTCGAATCTCGTCCTCTCCGCGCAGTGTAATGCACTGACAGTTGCC
>JAFYIK010000049.1 GCA_017538685.1 Bacteroidales bacterium
GATTTCGGATTTGATGTTGTACCAGAGGGCCTTTTCGTGAACCACGCCGTCTGCCTTGCTGACGTCCAAGCCCGATTACAACAGGGAGCGAGTTACTGCGAGCGACCGATTCCCAAAGGCCCCCGGCTTCGGGGTCGCCGGGGGCCGACACTATTTAATGGTTAGGCAAGACCCCTCTTGCTAAGCCACAATCGCGCAAGCTGAGCCGCGCCGACGAGCTCGGCGCAGCGCGATCCTGTGTTCTTTTTGAATTTCCACCATTTATAATACTTGACTTAATTGATTCATAGGCATAACCTCTTTCGCATAGACAGAGCACAGATGCGCCAGCCACATCGTCTTCTGGACGGGGTGCTTGTACTCTGCCTCTGCGGATTTGGCGGCGGGGGACTAATTACTTCTGAATCATTTCCAGAAGTTATGATATCTCCAAGTTATACCCCTTGCAAAGGGTAAGGAGTTTTTCGGCGGTCGCGGCGAGGGCGCAGGAACGGACGTGGAGATTGATAACTGCGACTGAGTTGTTCAAAGTAAAGGAGTCCACGGCGATGCCGGAGGAGTGGAGTGTCTGAAGGAGTGAGGCGAGATCGTTGCTTTGGATGGGGGAGAGGGAGATGCGGAGAACTTTTTCGCCCCAGCGGCGGGTGATGAAATGCATCAGTTCGAGGCAGAGAACGGTGAATATGACGGAAGCCGTAGCGAGGTCGTACATCCCCGCGCCGCAGGAGAGGCCCACGGCGGCGGCGACCCAGAGACCTGCGGCCGTGGTGACGCCGCGCACGGCGTTCTTCTGGAAAATGATTACTCCGGCCCCGATAAAACCGATACCGCTGACGACCTGGGCTGCAACTCGGGCGGCGTCGAAGCGGCCTGAGAAGGCAAACTGAGAAATAATCATAAACAAAGCGCTGCCCAGCGCCACGATGAAGTGCGTGCGGACGCCGGCTTCCTTGGCGCGCATCTCGCGCTCAAATCCCATCAGTCCTCCGAGCAATCCCGCTATAAGGATTCTCAGAATCAAATTCCATTCAATAGTCATAATCAAACATATCTCCCGTCAAAATTACGAAATACTTCAATAAGTTGCTATCTTTGGGAATATGAAGAAGTTCTTGCTGGCAATAGGTTTATTGTTCACTGTGCTGAGCGTGGCGGCTGGGCAGGTGAATATGACTATCACATCGAAGGCGGAGCTGGTGCAGATGGATGCGGATGCCACATCCTATTATCGCCAGACCGACGTGAATGACATCAATTGCGCAATTATTAAGGTGACGGTGGATAACCCGATCAACGGGATACTCGTCCTCCAGACCAGGGGAGGAATGGCTCCGGTCACGCCGCCCAGGGGAATGTCAAACTTCAGACAGGACACCGGAGAGTGGTGGTTCTGGGTGTCGCCGAGCGTCACAAACATAATGTTCACTTGCCAGGGATACACGCCCACCGATTGGCTGGGAGTGGCCTTAGCCCCCGGAAAGGTTTATAGGCTGGACCTCAGCGTGGAGTCCACCTTCACTATGGTCAAGACTTCTCCCAACATCGCCAACTCCGGAGTAAGGCTGACTATCACCCCGCTCCAGGCGAGCGTGTCTTACGGTCAGAGCAAAGACAAACTGATCGACATCAAGTGGGTCACGGACGGCAGCTTCGACGCGATTCTGGCGAAGGGCAAGTATTACTTCAAGATTGAAAGCCCGATGTACGAAGCCTATGAGGCGGAAATCGTCGTGGAAAAAGGCATCAAGGACCTCAAGGTCAATCTTTTGCCGGCATACGGAACTCTTAGTCTGACTTCCGATCCGCCCGGTGCAAATGTCTACGTGGACAGCGAGCTGATGGGTGTGACGCCCATCGTAGAGACCTCGAAAATCCCGAACGGCTTACACAGGGTCCTCTTCCAGAAGGATAATTACTACGTCTACTCCACGGATGTGGACGTGAGGGGAAGCGGCAGCGCTCAGGCGGTCCCGACCGTCACGCTGAAGCCCCAGTTCGGGACCGTCACGCTGCACTGCCCGGACAAAGACGCGGACCTCATCGTCACGGACGCGACAAATAAAGAAGTGTTCCGCGGAAAGAGCGGCGGAGTGGCCCAGTTGAACAGCCAGAAAGACTACAAACTGGAAGCCTCTAAGCCCTCGCACATCTCCCAGTCGATAGTTATCCACGGAAGCGAAATCGAAGGCCAGTCGCTGGAGATCAAGGTGGATGCCCCGGTGGCGCTCTTCGGAGAGATAGTCCTTTCCTCCGAGCCTTCAAGGGCGCAGGTCTACATCGACGGAGAATATGTGGGCACCACATTGTATGCAAAGCCTATCCTGATAGGCGACCACGCCGTGACCCTGAAGAAAGAAGGCTACGAAGACCTTATGTTCACGGTCACCATAGCCCACGAACAGAGCGTCAAGCTCTCGAAGGAGATGAAGGTGGCGGAAGCGGAATGGGTTGACCTCGGCCTGCCTTCCGGCACCAAATGGGCCTCCTGCAACCTCGGCGCTTCAAGCCCGGAAGAGTACGGCGACTATTACGCCTGGGGTGACACTGAGCCGTATTATACCCGCAAGAAAAATATCCACTGGAAAGCCCGCAAAATGACCGGTTACACCGAGTCGTCCTATAAGTATTGCAACAACAGTCTGGATATGCTCAATAAGTACTGCCCGTATGCATATTCAAAATACTGGGATGAATCCGGCCTTCCGGACGGAAAAGTCACGCTGGATGCGGCGGACGATGCCGCCTACGCGAAGCTCGGAGGGCAGTGGCGTATGCCCACCATCACCCAGTGGGAAGAGCTGACCACCAAATGCAAATGGGTGTGGACCAAGGAGAACGGCGTCTACGGCCGAAAGGTCACGGGCCCCAACGGCAACAGCATATTCCTCCCGGCCGCAGGCATACGCAAAGGCACCAAGCTTGAAAAGGCCGGAAGCGACGGCGCATACTGGTCTTCGTCGCTATGCCTGGACAGTCCCAGACTGGCTTGGATAAAGAATGTGAATAACGAAGTCAGTCCTTTCCCGAAGAATTACCGTAATTTCGGTCTGAGCATCCGTCCTGTGCTCAATGAGGAAGAAGAACCGGAGTGGGTTGACCTTGGCCTGCCTTCAGGTCTTAAATGGGCCAGTTGTAATCTGGGTGCCTCCAGGCCGGAGGAGCCGGGAGATTATTATGCCTGGGGCGAAACCGAGCCATATTATTGTGGTGACGGGGGCGATAAAATGAGGGAAGGAAAAAGCGATGGATATACGTGGAAGTCTTACAAGCATTGCAAGAAGGGGGCTTCGAAACTCACCAAATACTGCACCACCGATTATAATGATTACTGGAAGGGTAAAGGCCGTCCGGATGGAAAATCAACCCTGGAGCCTGAAGATGACGTCGCGGCCGTGAAGCTGGGCGACGGGGCACATATCCCCACCATAGTGGAATGGAAAGAACTGGAGTCCCATTGCAAATTTGAGAAGGCCTGGATCAACAGCGTCGTCGGTTTGCGGGTGACCGGTCCGAACGGGAAGAGTATTTTCCTTCCTGCATCCTCCTGCAAGGAGGGATATTATTCCGACAGGGAAGGTGGTCGCTACTGGTCATCGTCTATGTGTAATTCCAATCCGTCGTGCGCCTGGCATTACTATTTCACAGAAAAGGCGACTTACACCCGTGACAGGAAACGCTGTCACGGCCTGACCATCCGCGCCGTGAAATGACGACCGGTCTGAAACTTCTTGCCGCCGCGCTTGCGCTTGCCCTCGGCCTTTCCGGCTGCGGGCAGAAGGAAAAACCGAAGATAGTCTGGATCGAGGCTGGCGCGTCGAGCGAATATTATTTCGAGTCGCAGGAGAATATAGCCAATGACTGCCGGCGCATCAGGGAAGCCGGTTTCACGGACATAGTGGTGGACGTGCGTCCCACGAGCGGCGACGTCCTCTTCAAATCGCGGGTGGCGCCGGAACTGCGGCAGGTGGCGCGCGGGGGCAAGGGCGGACATAAATACGTCCCGCGCCAGGCCACGTTCGATTATCTGCGGGCCTTCATCGACGCGGGCCATAAAGCCGGCCTGAAAGTCCACGCCGGCGTGAATATGATGGTCGGCGGGTGGTGGTCGGAATCGGCCGGCCCGGAGGGAATGGTCTATGACCACCCGGAGCGGCAGCAGTGGTGCGCCGTGGACCTGCTCTCAGACGGCTCGCTCGTGAACTTCGCTGACAACCGCGAGAAAATCGGCGGGCGCTTCCTCGACCCTGCAAATAGCGAGGTACAGCAGTTCCTTCTCACTATGCTCGAGGACCTCGCGGCCTACGACGGCCTGGACGGGATAGTGCTCGACCGCTGCCGCTACGACGACTACGCGCTCGACGCCGGCTACACCCCGGCGGCCTACGAAGGTTTCACGGCCTATCTCGGCCGCACGCCCGAGCGCTGGCCCGCCCTCTCCCACGGCCCAGGCCACGTCTTCCTCGACTGGGATCCCGACGAACTGGATGTGCAGTGGCTGACCTACCGCTGCAAAGTAATCCACGATTTCATCGCGCAGGCGGCGCAGACGGTGCATAAAACCGCCCCGAAAGTCAAGCTCGGCGTCTATGTGGGCGCGTGGTTCTCCGAATACTACCGCAGCGGAGTGAACTGGGCCAGCCCGCGTTACGACCTCGCGAAAGAAGAAAAGACTTTCTGGTGGGCGACCCCCGAATATCAGGCGACCGGATTCGCCGATCTGGTGGATTTTATGATTCTCGGCGCCTACGGCCCGGCCGATAAAATCCACGGCGACGGCGAATGGACTATGGAAGGCTTCGCCAAGCTCGGCCGCAAGCGCCTATGCGGCGACGCACCCTTCGCAATCGGCCCCGACATAGGCAACGGAAAAGGCTTCCAGAAGGGCGGCAGGGAAGACGTCCTCCCCGAAATAGCGGAGACTTTGCTCGCAGAATCCGACGGTCTTTTCATTTTCGACCTCTGCTACATCCGAAAATTCAACTATTGGAACGTTTTTCAATAGATTTTTGCTAAATTTGTTCGGCTTTTTGAGCGAAAACGCGCAGAAACTAACCAAAACAACATAATTTCTTTCAAAAAATGAGAATCGTACAAGTAACAGGAAGGGAAATCCTCGACTCAAGAGGAAACCCTACAGTGGAAGTCGAGGTTGTCCTCGAATCGGGTATTAAGGGTGTAGCAGCAGTTCCTTCAGGAGCCAGCACCGGTGAGAACGAGGCTCTCGAGCTTCGCGACGGCGACAAGAAACGCTACCTCGGAAAGGGTGTGCTCAAGGCAGTTGCAAACGTGAACGACGTCATCGCCCCCGCCATCCTCGGAATGTCCGCTCTCGAGCAGAGGGCTATCGACAAGACTATGATCGAGCTGGACGGCACTCCTACCAAGAGCAAGCTCGGCGCGAACGCCATCCTCGGCGTCAGCCTCGCAGTGGCTCACGCAGCGGCCGCTTATCTCGACCTCCCGCTCTACCGTTACATCGGCGGCAC
>JAFYIK010000050.1 GCA_017538685.1 Bacteroidales bacterium
ATGCCCGTTACTTTACCTGTTGTACTCATTATTTATTGAATTTTTATTGTTTCTGATTTCGTCCACCAGCCTGCGGAAGAGCTCGCGACCCGTCTGAGGATCGAGCTTGAGCCAGCGGGCGATTATCTGGAGCTTCGCGGCGAAGCCGAGGATGGCGTCGAGGGTGAACACCTGAAGGCCCACGATCTCGTCAATCCTGGCCCACATAAGGTCGTCCAGCCCGCGCTCCCTTTCGAGGATGTCGCTCCCCTCGAGCACGTTCATCACCTGCTTCCAGCCTTCGAACTCGCGGGGCTCAGCCTCGGGATCAAGCACCAGGATGTCTATTCCGTCCGGCCTGTTCAGGGCCTTGTTGAGGAATTCCACGCGGGTGTTGCGCACATCGAGATCATAAGAGAAATAGTCCCTTATGAACTTGTCCGGGCTGGAGAGCGCCCTGCGGTAGAAGTCTGCATCCAGTTTGTCCGCATCGAAACCGTCCAGAAGGGTGTCGAGTATCGCCTCGTCCTTCTTCGAGAGTTGGCTGCGGATTTCCGCGATCACTCCCTGGTAGTCCAGATCTCCCCGGAAATCACTCGTGATCACCGGGAGGCTGGCTACTATGTACTCGTAATTATTCACCGAAGAGAAGCTTTTTGGTTACCGGACGGAGATATTCGCCGATGAGGGCCACGAAGGTTTCGTCCGTGAGGCTGACGAACCAGGCGCCGTCTGCCGGGCCGATCGTGAAGCCGCCTGCGATCTTCTTGGAGAAGCTTGCCTTCACGCCGCCTGCGAGGGTCTTGGCGAGGTTGGCCTCCACCCAGGGGCCGAGCTCCTTGCGGAGCGACTCGGGCAGCACGACCTCGAGGTCCGCGCTTTCCTGGGCGCTGAAGTTCTTCGCCACTGCGAGGATGATCTCCTTGAGGAAATCGGCATCCGAGAGAGCCTTCACCGTCCCTGCCTTCACGACGGAGTCGGTGAGTATGTTCTCTATGTCCTTGCGGGTGGCCTGAAGGGCCTGCTCCGAAGCCATCTTGACGTCCGACTTCGCCTTGGCGGCGAGGTCCGCTGCGTCCTTCTCTGCCTTGGCCACTATCTTCGCGGCCTCGGCCTTCGCCTCTGCGACTATCTTCTCAGCCTCTGCGCGAGCATCTGCGAGGTACTTGTCGCCCTCTTCCTTGCCTTTCGCAAGACCGTCCTGATAAAGCTTGTCGGTGAGTTCTTGGAGTTTGTTCTGCATATGTAAAATGTTACGATTTAATCTTTGCCGCTTAAAAAACGCGCGCAAAGATAATCAAAACCATATAAATTGTCAACAAAATATTACTGTTGATGTGCCGGTTTGAGCAGGTCGAGCACGACTTTCACGGGGTTGAAGGTCTCGATGGGCACTTCCACGAAAGAAGTGAGCCAGTCGGACATAGCTCCGTTCCAGAGTCCGGGGAGTTCGAGGGCCTTGAGTTCGCGGCCCTGATAGCTCTTGGAACTGATGAATCCGGTCTCGGGATCAACGTGCTCGAGAAGGTCGAACTTCTCGCCGCGGACGTTCCTCAGGCAGCAGACAAGATCCACGGGATTGAAGTGGGTTGCTTCCTTCATCAGTGAAGGGTCGCTGATCTGCACGCTCTCGAGTATCTGGAGCGAGGTGCTTCCGTCTTTTTCCCTGATGATGAACGGGCCGCCTCCCGGCTCGCCTTCGTTCTTGACCATACCGCAGACGCGCAGCGGCCTGTCGAGCTTGGCGCGCAGGGCCAGGGCCCTCTCCTTGCAGTTCTTGAACTCCGGCATCTCGATGCAGAACTCTTCAAGGAGGAACTTCTCTATTTCGTTGCAGAGAGCCTGCATTTCTTCAGTGGCGAAACGGTCGTCGTAAGAAGGGAAGTAACCGGCGATATCGGGCTGATAAGGTGCGGGGTCGATGCCGGCGATCTGGTCGAATTCCGTCAGCAATCCGCGTACTCGGTCGCGCAGCTGAAGCGCGCGTCCCATAAGGGCCTTCTTGTAAAGGGCGGTGGTGGGCAGGAGCCTTTCCACTGCGACGTTGTCGATATTCTTGATGCTCACGAGTTCTTCGTCCACTGCGCCGAGGTTGTGGATGAGTGCGCCGTGGCCGGCGGGGCGGGTGAGGACGGTTCCGTCTTTCTTCAGGAACGGCTTGTTGTCCGGGGTAACGGCGATGGTGTCAGTCTTTTTGTCCTGATAGGTGAACCTTATATTATATTTTACGCCGTAGCGCTTCTCGTACTCGGCCTTCACTTCCGCGAGGGCGTTCTCGAACAGGGCCTGATGCTCGGGCGAGATGGTGAAAGTGAGGTTCACGGTGCCGTCGGCGTTGCGCATATACTCCTGGCCTTCGACCAGATGCTCTGCGAATGCGGTGCGGGCCTCCTTGGGGTAGCGGTGGAACTTCAGCACGCCCTTCGGCTTGCTGCCGTATCCGAGGCCGCTGTCTTCCAGCATAGCGTCAGCGGTCTTCACGGGGTCGTAAGGAGCCTTTCCGAAGACTGCAGGATCGTAGAAAGCGAACTTTTCGATATTGTCCGCCAGTTTTTCGATAGTCTCCGGCTTATGCGCGAAGACATCCTTGAACATACGCGAAGCGGCGCCCGAGGCCGGCACGAACTTGCATTTGCCGGCGACTTTGGCTGTGTCGCAGTAATCAGAAGCTTCCTTGAGCTGCTTCTCGTCGAGCCTTACAATTCCGCGGCCCACTGTGGCGGCGGCAACGATCTTCAGGGAGGGGAATCCTTCCTTGAACCTTTCGATTTGTTCTTTCTGTGTCATAGTATGCGGTTATTCTATAAAAAATTCTCTTCTGTATTTGTAGTCCCTTCGCAGGGCCTTGAAGTCGGCCGGATTCATCCTGAAAAGGAAGTCGTCCGTGAACACCGGGTAATTGTACTGGAAGGTGCTCGCCATCTGCCCCTGGCTCATACCTGTCATATTGAGCCTGACGGAGTCCATACCATCTATGTCCGGCACCGGGACGAAGTCGAACAGGTCCGTGATGCCGAAGAAACGGGCGGTGGAACGCACCGCCATACGGGTGCCGCCGAGCTTGCCCTGATAGGAGTATCCGGCTATGTGCGGGGTGGCTATGTCCACGGCTTCCACCAGCTTCGGGTTGACGTCCGGTTCGCCGTTCCAGGTGTCGATCACCACCGAATCGAGCTTCGGCAGCGCCCTGAAAAGGGCTTCATCGTCTATTATCTCTCCGCGGGCGGTGTTGATCAGCATCGCGTTGTGGCGCATCTTGTCGAAGAACGCGTCATTGCACATTCTGCGCGTGGAGTCGGTAAGGGGGACGTGAAGTGTGACTATGTCAGAGTTTGCGAGCAGATAATCCAGCGAGCAGAATTGCGAAGGGCCTTCGACTTCCTCGCGGGGCGGGTCGTTTATCAGCAGCTTGAAACCGAGCTTGCGCGCCGCGCTCTCCACCGCGCTTCCGCAGCCGCCGCAGCCGATTATGCCTATGGTAGCGCCCAGAATGGTGCGGCTCTTTCGCGCGGCGCAGCCGAACATAGCGGACAGCACATAGTTCATCACCGCACCGGAGTTGCAGCCGGCTGCGCGGGAAGTGTGTATGCCGTGCTCCTTGCAGTAGGAGAGGTCGATGTGGTCGGAGCCTATCGCGGCGGTGGCTATCATCTTCACGTTCGTGCCCTCCAGAAGGGCGGCGTTGCACTTCGTGCGCGTGCGGATGATGAGGCCGTCCACATTCAGCAGGTCGTTGTGAGAGATATCCGCGCCGTCCAGGTAGACGACTTCGCCGTACGGCTCGAAGACGCCCTGGATGAACGGGATGGATTTCTCTATGACAAGCTTCATTTCAGAACCAGTTTTTCGACCTTTTTGAGTTTCGGATTGTCTTTGATGAAGAGTTCGTCTTCATCCAGTATCTGGTTGATCTTCGCAATCAGCAGGTCCGACTGCATAAGCAGCACGCTGCGGACCACGGAAGAATTGAGGGTGATCGTAAGGGTTCCGTCCCTGAAGAAACGCTTGATGGTGTTCCGGGCGGCTCCGGAGGCCTCGTCCCAGGCGAGGAATATGCGGTGGCTGTTGTGCGAGGCGCTGATCCCCATCGCCTTCACATAGCGTATCATCACGCTGTCCATTCCTTCCGCCGTCTTCCTCTGGACTTTCATTGCCTGGTGAAGACGCCTCCGCACGTCTGGTAGAATGTGCTTTCTTCGGTAATGCCCGAGATGATGGTCTCAAGGCGCGATTTATCCGTGTCGGTTATGAAAATCTGGCCGAAATCCTCTCCGGCCACCATCTTCAGGAGGTTCTGCGTGCGCTCGAAGTCGAGCTTGTCGAACAGGTCGTCGAGCAGCAGCATAGGCGCGAAGCCGTACTTCTGCTTCATTATCTCATACTGCGCGAATTTCAGCGAGATCAGGAACGACTTCTGCTGGCCCTGCGAGCCCACCTTGCGGATAGGGTCGCCGTCCATCGTGAACACGAGGTCGTCGCGCTGAACCCCGCAGCCCGTGAAGCCGAGCAGCCTGTCTTTCGGCAGATTCGCCCGCAGCAGATCGTAGAGCGAGCCTTTTTCAAGGTCCGAGCGGTAGCGTATGCCCACGCTCTCACGGCCGCCTGAAAGCATCCGGTAGAACTTTCCGACCTGCGGCTCTATCGCCTGCACGAAGGCCTTGCGTTTCTCGAAGATGCGCGTGCCCCACTCCGCGAGGCGGGTGTCTATGGTGTCCAGGATAGAGTCGTCGCAGCCGCCCTTGAGCACTACGTTACGCGTCTGGATGAGCTTGTTGTAGCGCTGCATATCCGCGAGGAACTCGCGGTCGATCTGCGAAAGAACGGCGTTGGAGAAGCGCCTGCGCTCGTCGGACGAATCGCTCACGAGCGAGGAATCGCCGGGGCAGACCATCACTATCGGCAGCACGCCTATGTGGTCGCTGATCTTTTCGTAGGCCTTGCCGTCGCGGGTGACCTTTTTTTCCTCTCCCTCGGCCGCGCGGATGCCGAAGCGGGCCTGGAGCCCGTCGTGCATTTCGTAGGTCCCTGCGAGCTCGAAGAAACTGCTTCCGTGCGAATAATTATATTTGTCCGAAGCGCCGAAAGCGCTCTTGGTCATCGAAAGGTAGTAGATGGCGTCCAGCAGGTTCGTCTTTCCCTCGCCGTTTCCTCCGCTCAGGCAGTTGAGGTTCGGAGAAAACTCCAGCTCCTGGAGGCTTATGTTCCTCCAGTTTCTCACCACTATTTTCCCAAGTACAGGCATCGGTTATTTCTTCGCGGCTCTGGGATGCGCGCTGTTGTACACTTTTTTCAGTTTTTCGATCGAGTTGTGGGTATATACCTGGGTGGCGGCCAGCGAGGAGTGCCCGAGCAGCTCCTTGATGCTGTTTATGTCCGTGCCTTCGTCCAACAGTTCTGTCGCCAGAGTATGCCTCAGCACGTGCGGCGACTTGCGCGCGGTGATGTCCGGCACACTGCCCAGCTCCTCCTTCACGGCCCTGTCCACAAACACCGGATACAGCTTTTCACCGGCCTTGGTCAGCAGCAGAGGGGAGTCCGCTCCGTCCGCTTCGATACCCATTCTGTCAATCGCACGTAAATATAGCAAAATCTCCTGGCAAATTGTTTCGGTAAGGGGTATTTCCCGCATCTTGTCGCCCTTTCCCAGCACGTGCATCACCCTTCGCGAAGAATCGTACGAACGGCGCTTGAGTCCGATCAGCTCGGAGCGGCGCATTCCGGTGCAGTACAGCAGGCTGATTATGAGCCTGCGGAGGATGCGGGAATACAGCTCCGCGTCGCCTTTGTCGCCCGGCCTGCCGCTGAAGAGCCGCAGCACTTCGTCGCTGCCGTAGAGCGCAGTCTGCTCGAAATATTCGTCCAGACTTTCCTCGCGGTAGAACACGGGCAGGCGCTTTTCCACCTTCGGGCGGGGGAGCGTACGGACCGGGTTCGACGCTATCTCGCCCTGGGCCACAAGCCAACGGCAGAAGCCGCTGAGCACGCTCAGATGCAGCCCGACCGTGCGGGCGCCCACTCCCTTCTCGTCCATCAGCCACACTTCGTAGGAGCGTAGCACGGACGTGTTCAGCGATGCGACTGTGTCCTCGGGGGCGGCGAAGGCGGCGAACTGCTCCAGAATTTCACGGTAGACGGCCTGCGTGCGGGATGAATAGCGCTTCACTCCGCGGACGTAGGACAGGTATTTCCCGACAGGATCCGTCATTGCCAGAATGGATCTTGCTCCCAGCCTTCGGGGAAACCCATCTGAGCGGGGTCGGCGACGGGGTAATTGTGGATGAGGGTCTTCAGGCGCTGGGCGAAGGTGTTCTCCGGCTTCACCGTGTTCTGCAGGAACTTGATTATGCAGAGCGTGAGGTAGACGTGCTCCGCGGCGTCTGGCTTCTGCTCCGGGAAACGGGCGCGGGGAGAATCAGGCACGAGGGCGCATACGCTGAGGGTTTTGTTCCACAGGCGGTTGTGGTGCGCGCACATATTCCTGATATAGACCAGATGCTGGAGCCAGGAGGTGAAGACGAAGTCCGCCACGCCGTAGTGCGCGGCTATCTTCTGCCTGAGCGGGCCGGGCTTCATCGCGGCGTAGAGGCTCGCGAGGGTGCCCATACTGGTCGCTTCGAGGGCGAGCCAGCACGGCGGAAGGGGATTCGAGTACTTCTGGTAGAAGCGCTTGATGGCGTCGTTGTCCGAGCGGAGCACCTCGGAAGTGAGGTGCCTCATAATCTCGCGGTGCTCGCCCTTGCTGCGGAAGTACTCCGGGTTCATAAACCAGTACCCCGAATCGTCCGATGAGGAAAGATAGCCCATACGGGCGCGGATCGAGACCTCGATCTTTTCCATTTCGTGGAAGATGAGCTCCCGCAGGCGCCTGTCGAAGCCGTAGAGGGCGTAGGCCTGGTTCATAGTCGCTCCTTCCTTGAAGCGGTGGCTCGCCCTGTCTTCCATCAGGGGCACGAGATAACTCTTGAAGCGGGAGTAGCTGATGTTCTGCAGCACGCGCAGGGCTTTCTTCTCATCGTTTATGATGAGACCCTGGCTTTTGAGTAGCTTTATCTGGTCTTCGAAAGACAGCGCGCTGCCGTGGAACTCTGTTTTCAGCATAGTAGAGCAAATATAACAAAAATGGATTAAATTTGTGCGTATGAAGCAGATATGGGATCCGCTGAGGCGAAAAAGCGTGGCACTTACTCCGGAGGAGCAGGTGCGGCAGTGGTTCATAGGCTTCCTGCGCGACTCCGCGGGTGTGCCGGAGCATATGATGGGGAGCGAAGTCAGCTTCGAATTCGGCCGCAAGCAGTACCGCGCGGACATAGTGATCTTCTCCCGCGAAGGAAGGCCGCTCGGAGTGGTGGAATGCAAGCGTCCCGAGGTGGAGATCACGGAGGAAGTGGTGCGCCAGGCTATGCGTTACAACACAGTGCTGGACGTGAAATTCATTTTCCTCACGAACGGAAATAATACTTATCTTTACGGCAGGGAAGGCGAGTGTTTCGTCCGCCTGTCCTCAGTGCCGTCTTTCGAAGAAATGCTATGCCGACAATAGTGCCGCAGTACCTGGACCGCAAGATCTTCCGCATCGTCAGCGACGTGGCGGAGCAGAGGGGCGTGCGCGCCTTCGTCATAGGCGGTTTCGTGCGTGACTGCTTCCTCGGCCGTCCTTCCTGCGACATAGACATAGTGGTGGAGGGCAGCGGAATCGAGTTCGCCCGCGCCGTGGGCGAGAGGACGCATTCATATGTGTCGTACTTCAAGAACTTCGGCACGGCGATGCTTCACTACGAAGGCGACGAAATCGAGTTCGTGGGCGCCCGCAAGGAGTCCTACAGGCGCGAGTCCCGCAAGCCGATAGTGGAAAACGGCACCCTTCAGGACGATCAGGAAAGGCGCGATTTCACCATCAACGCGATGGCTTTCTCGTTGCAGAAAGACTCTTTCGGCGAGCTGGTGGACCCGTTCGGCGGCATCAAAGACCTCGCGGCGGGCATAATCAGGACCCCTCTGGACCCGGATACGACCTACTCCGACGACCCTCTGCGTATGCTCAGGGCCGTGCGTTTCGCCACCAAGCTCTCGAATCCGGAGCAGACCTTCCATATAGTTCCCGAATCGCTCGAATCGATGCGCCGTATGGCCGACAGGCTGGGCATCCTTTCAGTGGAGCGCATAACCGAAGAACTGAACAAGATGCTCGTCACCCGCAGGCCCTCTATGGCCTTCGAGCTGATGGAGCAGACCGGCCTGCTCCAGAAGATACTGCCCGAACTGTGCGCGCTCAAGGGCGTGGAAACGCAGGAAGGCAAGGGCCATAAGGAGAACTTCTCGCACACGCTGATGGTGCTGGACAACGTCGCCGGCACGGACGGACCCGAGCCGAAGCTCTGGCTGCGCTGGGCCGCGCTGCTCCACGACATAGGCAAGCCTGCCAGCAAGCGCTTCGACCCCTCGACCGGCTGGACCTTCCACGGCCACGACCTTATCGGTTCGAAGATGGTGCCGAAGATTTTCGAGCGCCTGAAGCTCCCGATCGACGCGATGAAGTACGTCAAGAAGCTGGTGTGGCTGCACCTCCGCCCGATTGCGCTGGTGGACGACGGGGTCACTGATTCGGCCGTGCGCCGTCTGCTTTTCGACGCCGGCGAGGACATCGACGACCTTATGATACTCTGCAGGGCGGACGTTACCTCGAAGAACCCGGCGAAGGTGGCGAAGATCCAGTCCAACTTCTCGCTTGTGGAAAGCAAGCTCGTGGAGGTGGAGGAGAAAGACAAAATCAGGAATTTCAAGAACCCGGTCACGGGAGAGCACGTGATGAAGGTCTACGGCCTGGATCCGTGCAACACGATCGGCGTGCTCAAGGAGGCCGTCAAGGAAGCCATCCTGGACGGCGTGATAGAAAACGATTTCGTGCAGGCAGACGCCTTTATGAGGAAGAAAGCGGCCGAAATGGGGCTTAAAGAAGTGGACAATGAATAATACCTCGATACTCATAATTTACACGGGCGGCACGATCGGAATGAAGACCGATCCGCAGGTGGGGGCGCTGCGTCCCTTCGACTTCGCCCAGATCCTGGAGGAGGTGCCCGAGCTGATGAAATTCGCCGGCACTATCGACTCCTATTCGTTCGATCCGCTTATCGATTCTTCGGACATCGACCCCGAGATGTGGAAGAAGATGGCAGTGACCATCAGGGACAATTACGACAAATACGACGGTTTCGTGGTGCTCCACGGCACGGACACTATGTCCTATTCGGCCTCCGCGCTCAGCTTTATGCTGCACAACCTCGGCAAACCGGTCATCTTCACCGGAAGCCAGCTCCCCGTGGGCGCGCCCCGCACGGACGGCAAGGAGAACCTCGTGTCCGCAGTGGAGATAGCGGCGGCCAGGAACGCGGACGGCAGCGCGAGGGTGCCTGAGGTGGCGATCTACTTCGGCTCGCGGCTTATGCGCGGCAACCGCACCACTAAAGTGAGCGCCGAGAGCTTCGAAGCCTTCCGCTCGCCCAACCTCGAGCCGCTCGCCGAGACGGGCATCAACATCCGCTACAACGACCGCGTGATCCGCAAGTGGAACGGCCTTCCGCTGGTGGTCTCGCTGGGCCTGGACACCCGCGTGTCCATCCTCAAGATCCATCCCGGCATCACTCCGCAGGTGGTGAGCAACATCCTCCTCGGCCCCGAGACCAGGGCGGTCATAATCGAGACCTACGGCTCCGGAAACGCCCCCTCCGCGCAGTGGTTCCTTGACCTCGTGCGCGAGGCGGCCGCATCGAAGATACTCGTGAACGTGACGCAGTGCCCCGCGGGCACGGTGGATATGGACCTCTACGCCACCGGCAAGCAGATGAAGGAGGCGGGAGTGGTATCGGGCGCGGACAGCACCACCGAAGCGATGCTCGCGAAACTCTTCCATCTGCTCGGTTCGGGTATGTCCGATTCCGAAATCAAGAAGCATTTGGGAGAGAGCCTGAAGGGAGAGGTATAGTATTTGATTGTTCCTTTTGATATGAAACGTTTTATTATATCGGCGCTGATACTCCTGACCGCATTCTCCGGAGTGTCTTTCGCGCAGAGCAGGCTGGACGCCGCCACGCTAGCGAAGAGGGAGGCCCGCAAGAATCTTGTAATCAAAGAGTGGAACACGGACGCGAAGTCCAAGACAAAGTGGCTGGACCGCGTCACGAAGTACGACGAATTCGGCCGCAAGGTGGAGGAAATCGAGTACAACCAGTACGGAATGGCCTGGAGAGAGGTCTTCGAATACGATCCCGTGGTGGACAAAATCGCCAAGGAAACGAAGTACAACGCGAAGAACAAGCCCATCCTTATCCGCAAGTACGAATACGACGCTGACGGAACCCGGAAGAAGCAGTATAACTACGCTCCGAACGGCCGGCTTATGACCATCAAGGTGTTCGAGTATTCCTCCGAATAGTTTCCTATGAGCGGCGCGGACTTCAGCAAACTGCCCGTCTGGAAAAAGATGGGGGTGATTTCGCTCGACGAAATGGATTCGATCAAGTTGATGAACAGGATCGACACCAAATTCGTCACGAGCGGGAGCGTCCTCCTGAAAGTCCTTGACTCCGCCGCTGCTCAGGGATACCGCGTCTGCACCATCGAAGGCCAGCCCGTAACGGCCTACTATTCAGTGTATTACGACACACCCGAACTGTTTATGTACACCGCCCACGAAACGGGCCGCAAGACCCGCCAGAAGATAAGGGTGAGGACTTACCTGATTTCGGGAGACACCTTCCTTGAGATCAAACGCAAGCAGAACAACGGGCGTACGAAGAAGAAAAGAATTCCCATCCCGGTGGAGGAGAGGATGGATTTTTCCGGCGATATGAAGGCCGCGGCCTTCCTCGAGGAAAAGTCGTGGTTCAAAGCGGACGGCATCTTCCCTGAGTGCACGACCGAATTCGACAGGATTACCCTGGTGAACCCGGCGAAGACGGAGAGGCTCACTATCGATATGAACCTCCGTTTCCACAATTTCAATTCCGGGCTGGACGCCAACCTGAAGGACGCCGTCATAATAGAACTCAAGCAGGACGGGCGCGCGGAATCCCAGATGAAGGGGATACTCCTCGAGCACAGGATCCACCCGTTCCGCATCAGCAAATACTGTATGGGCGTAATGCTCACCGATCCCAGGGCGCGAAGCAACCGCTTCAAGGAAAAGCTCAGGATGGTTGAAAAGATTATAAATGATAAAATAGACAGATATGAAAGCAATTCTTAGGACACTTGCAGTCGGGTTCGCGCTGCTCGCAGCATCCTTCTTCGCCAATGCGCAGCCGCAGGGGACAGTCCAGCTCCTTCCCTCGGACGAACTCTCTTCGGAGCAGTTCCCGGAGTTCGATCCGACCATAGCCCGGGAAAACGGCTACCAGGTGGATATGGACGAAGCCACGGGCGAGTACAAGATACGCTCGGAGATGGCCGGAGTGTGGGAAAGCATACTCAAGCTGCTCGAGCGCTTCCTTTTCAACCTGCTCGTCAGCTGGCTGATAGTGCATTTCCTCTATTTCCGCAAGAACGGCAGGAGTGATTACTATTTCACTTTCCTCGTCTTCTCCTCCGCGATGTTCCTTCTGCTTTTCGTGATGAATAACCTCAGTCTGCAGATAGGCTTCACGCTGGGTCTTTTCGCCATCTTCGGAATGATACGCTACCGCACCGAGGCTGTGCCTGTGCGCGAGATGACCTATCTGTTCATCATAATCGCGCTGTCCGTCGTGAACGGCGTGGGCGCGGATATGCCCATCCTCGAGATAGTCACCGCAAACCTTCTGGTGGTGCTGCTTATCTTCGGTCTTGAGAATGCCAAGATGATAAAAGGCCGCACGAGCACCAAGCTCGTCATCTACGACAGGATAGACCTTATCGTTCCCGAGAAGAGGGCGGAGCTTGTGGCGGACCTGGAGAAGCGTTCGGGCCTTAAGGTGAAGAGCCTTGAAATAGGCCAGGTGGACTTCATCCGCGACTGTGCGTGGATCAAGGTCACTTATATGCTTGCCCCGGGAGAGGACAACAGCATAGATTCGCTCCGCAACCCCAAGGATTTTCAGGAAAGCAGGTAGTATGAAGAAGTATTTGCTTGTCGCTCTGCTGGCGGTGCTTCCTGTTCGCTCCGCTTTCGCAAGCGACCCCGAGCAGTTCGAGACCAGGTATTCCGCCAAGGCGAATTGGAAGGTGATGCCGGGCTTCCACCTGACCGCATCGGAAGAGGTGCGCCTCGGGCCGTCTTTCAACTTCGACAAGACCACCACCACGCTGGGAAGCACGTATAAGGTCAACAACTTTATGAAAGTGAGATTGGCGTACAGCGCAATCGGGGTCAGCAAGTCATCCGGGCTCGACTGGCGGCACCGCGCGACCCTGAGCGTGGGCGAATCCTTCAAATGGGACCGGTTCCATTTCTCGTTCAAGGAGAGTTTCCAGGCCACTTACCGTACGAAGGAGGACCTGAACACCTACCAGAACCCCCGTACCAAGCTGGTCTTCAAGGCGCGCGCCAAAGCTTCCTACAAGCCCATCCATTCGAGGTTTACGCCCTATGCCCAGGCGGAGCTGAGGTTTAGCCTGAACGGCGCGAACTGGGTCACGGAGAATAACAGCACCTACACTTTCGCCGGCTACAACGACCTCTATTTCAACAGGCTGCGTTTCCAGGCCGGTACGGAGTACCGTTTCGACCTCCAGAATGCGGTCGAGTTTTTCGTCCACTACGATTACATCATCGACAAAGACGTGGATTACTCCCGCTCGCAAGGGGCGTTTCAGAGCATAACCATCTCCAAGTATCCCGCCCTGGGGCTTGGAATAGGTTATCTGTTCTCTTTCTGATCAGCGTTTTATCAGATCGAACCTCCAGGTTACACCCACCTGGAAGTTGTTGTCGTGGTTGTCGCTGTCCCTGAACCAGATGGCGTGCAGGCGGAGTTTGTTGTCGCCGTAGGGGAAGTATTCGATTCCGCAGCCGCCGTAGAGATAATCGTAGCCGGGCGCCATCACGGTGTCGTAGGCGATGCCGGCAGCGTCCACGTTGGCCGCGTCGTTGCGCTCGAATCCTATCTTGCCGCAGTAGTTCCATTTCCCCACGCTCCAGATGACCTTGGTGATGAAGGTGTAGTCCGAGAAGAGGTTGCTCTGGTGCAGGTTGGCCCTGTCGATAAGGTCGAGGTCTATGGCCACGTTACCGAGGACAAGATGGTTGCCGAGGGCGACATAGCCTATGTAGCGGCGGTAGTTGTCCTCCACCGCGTTCACTGTCCAGATGGTGTTCCACCACTCCAGCGGGCGGCCCTTCCAACCGAGGTTGAAGGCGAAGGTGTCGCTGAAGCCGAACGACAGGGGAGAGTTGATCACCTGGAAGGTGGCGAAGTGATTCTCCGCGAGCTGGTAGTCGGCGGTGATTCCGACCGCGTATCCCTGAGGGATGTTGTTGCAGAAGTTGCTGTAGAAATACACGTCGATGGGCACTGAATCGTATTCGTAGCCTCCGACGAGTATCGCCTGCTTGCCGGCAGTGACGGTCCATTTGGGCGTCGGGCGCCAGATCAGGGCTGCCCAGTCGGTGGCGCGGAGAGGGTCTGCGGCGGTAGGAGCTACGTTAAGGCGGTGCCGGATGCGAAATCCGACGTTCTCCGTCATAGTGCCGTAGATGTTGAGGTTGAGATGGTCGCCGAGGAAACGGCCGGAATAGTTGCCGCCGTTCACCGCTTCGTTGTAGGCCGCGCGGGCGTCGAAATAGAGGGTGTCCACCTCTGCGCGGGCCGTCAGCGACGCCAGAAGCAGGACTGCTGATATAATGATAGATTTAGTATTCATTTTACTTTGCAAATGTAACTAATGTCCGGCAATTAATGATTATATTTGTAAGTTGTTTCACTAAAACTTATGTTCAAGACCATTCTGAAAGCGCTTGGTTCCGGAAAGTTCTGGAAAGAGCTTATTATAATGACGTTGGGTATGATGGTCGGCGCGGCCGCAGTCTACTATTTCCTCGTCCCGAGCAAGCTTGTTATCGGCAGTATCTCCGGTCTTTCGATCGTCATCGCCGGCATCTTCGAGAATATGGGCATAGCCATCAAAGTCTCCTGGGTGGTGGTGGCGATCAACGCCATCCTCCTTGTGCTGGCGTATTTCCTGATAGGGAAGGAGTTCGGAATAAAGACGGTGTACACCGCCCTCATACTCGGTCCGCTTATGGACCTCTGGGAGGCGATACTACCTGCCGAAAAAGTGATTCCCGAAGGAATGACATCGGTTATGGGGGACCCCTGGTTCGACCTTCTCTGTTTCGTGCTGATGCTGAGCATCTGCCAGGCGCTGCTCTTCAATATCAACGCTTCCACCGGCGGCCTTGATATCCTTGCAAAGATTTTGAACAAGTACCTGCATTTCGACATCGGCAAATCCGTTACAGTCGCAGGTGCAGTGATCTGCTGTTCGGCTTTTGCAATCAACTCCTTCCAGCTGGTCGTCATAGGCCTTATCGGCACCTGGATCAACGGCCTCGCGGTGGATTACTTCTCTGCAAGCCTTAACCGCAAGAAGCGCGTCTGCATAATCTCGGACGACTATGAGGAACTGCGTCGCTTCATAGTGAACGATCTTCATCGCGGCTGCAGCCTTTATCCGATGAGGGGAGGCTATTCCGAGCAAGACAAGATTGAGCTTCAGGCTATTCTCTCAAACGACGAATTCGCGGCGCTTATGAATCACATAAGAGTCCATAACATCAAGTGCTTCATCACAGCCGGCAACGTCTCCGAGGTCTACGGAATCTGGAACAACGCCAAAAACAAGAATCTGAATAAATTGAATTAAAGGAGACCGTAAGGCCTCCTTTTTTTGTGGGCGGTACTGGATTCGAACCAGTGACCCCCTGCTTGTAAGGCAGGTGCTCTGAACCAGCTGAGCTAACCGCCCTGAAAGGACTGCAAAGATACTTCTATTTTCCTAAAAGGCAAGTTTTTCGCGAACTTTTTCCGGAAAATGATTATCTTCGCGGTCCATTGCAACGAATGGCACAGAAAATGAATCATTAGAGATAGAAAATAATTGACTACAGATATGAATATCAAGTTTTTCGCAAAAGCACTCGTCGCAGCCGCCCTCACGGCGCTTGCGCTTGCTGCCTGTAAGAAGGATCCCAAGAATCCCGATGAAAATATCGATCCTCAGCCGATCGCGACGAAAGGCCTTTCCGTGAAGGCGACTTATTTCGGAGATTATTATGGAAAAGGTTTCCACGATTATATCCTCCTCTTCCAGCTTGGAGAAATCGGTGAAGACGGTTACTTCAAGACCAGCGGAGTGGAGCTCAGCCTGGATGTGCTGACAGCCACCGGCGGCCCGACCCTTTTCCCTGCAGGCACCTATGAGATTACGGACGACAAGTACAATTCAGCCGGCATCATCCCTTCCATCGAGGGTGAGGACAACGAAGGCAACGTTACCTACGGCGACACTTATCTCTATACCCAGCAGGATGCCGACAATTACTGGCTCGAGCCTCTCCAGACCGCACATCTCGAGGTTGAGATGAACGGAGCTCAGTACACGATAAGCGTGAAGGTGAAGGTAGACGGAGAAGAGTACTCATACCTCTATATAGGCGCTCTCCCCATCGTGGATGAGAGGGAGAACGAGGATCCCGGCACCGGCGAGGGCCCCGACGGAGACTACAACTTCAAGCCGGACCAGGCATACGCCTCGAACCTCGGCCGTTCCTGGACTCTTGAGACAGACGACTGGGAGTTCGAATTCGACAACTCCAAGAACCCGGACGAGTGGATGTCGGTAGAGATCGTCAGTGCAGCCGCATCCGACATTACCGCTATCCCCACCGGCACATTCTCCATCCCCGCGGATTTCTACGACGATGAATACGAGCCTGTCTCCGGAAATCTTCTCCCTCCGTATATCTGGGACAACGCTTACTGCGGAACCTTCTATGGATATGGTGAGGAAGTCTGGTACATAGCCGACTCCGGTAACCTGAAGATCAGCAAGTCCGGCGAAAACTACACCTTCGAACTCTCGTTCAAGGACAACGGAGACGAAGAGCTTGGCTACTCTCCCGCAAAGGTCACTATGACCTACACCGGAAAAGTCGAGGTGGACGTCAGCAACTGGTGGGACGGAGTCGAGGATGAAGACGAGGGCAGTATGCTCTATGTCAGGAAAGCCGCTCCTTCCGCAAAGGTGAAGTTCGGAAGAAAGCACACTACACATAAGAGCCACTTCAAGGCGGCAAGCAAGTTTGCCGGCCGCCTTTAACAGGCGCTTCATTACTACCGGGGATGTTTTGGTTTTGACAGCATCGTAGACGGCAGTAAGCACGCCGGGAGTCGGAGGCCCTCCCGTTAATCTCAGTCTTCGACCAATAGTAGGCAACTACAACTATTCATACGCTTGCTAAGTCACCAAGTGACACGCATTAATCAGAGCCGCCAAGGCTGCGGCACTGACGTATATCCCGCCAGGATTCAGGCCGGTCCTTTCTGGCACTCGGGGTATCATCCAGACCGGATGCGCGGAGGGACTCCTTTAAACTCCGCAAAGATTTAAAGGATAAGCGTCGGCATAGCCCGTCTTCCGGCATACCGTCGCCGACACCAAAGGAAGAATAAGCGTGTAGAAAGCTGTTGGGTATTATGTTTGGACGAGGGTTCGAGTCCCTCCATCTCCACAAAAAGGGTGACCAGTCGGTCACCCTTTTTGTGTGGACTTTTTATTATATTTGTAAGACTAGAACCACGTATATGAAAAGGAAAGGGATATTAGCGGTGATTGCGGCGCTGGTGATAAGTGTTCCGGCGCTGGCGGTGTTTAACGAGAAGGATCTGGGGCAGACCATTTCGGTGCTCCGGTTCGAGCTGAAGCAGCAGTACGACAAGCTCACCAGCAAGGAGGACAGGATCAACGTCAGGAATGACGACCGCCGCAGACAGATGGTCCAGCTGATGAAGAAGTGCAACGAGCTCTCGCTGATGCTCTATTCGCAGAACCAGGACTTCACCTTCGACCATACCTACGCCCTCGGAGAGGTGACAAAGCAGTACGAGTCGTTCAGCAAGACCCGACTTCCTTTCGACGATATGGTGGTGAAGCTGGATCTCGAGATCGACCGCCACGAACGCCTGATCGAGTCGCTCCGCCGTCTTCCTCCGGCATTGGAGGAGATAGAAGAGGTGCCGGACAGCATCGTCCGCGAGATAGGCGGGCCGAGCTTCCAGATGAGCCGTATGCCGCGCCGTGCGCCTTCGATGCAGCAGATGCCGCAAATGCCGCAGCTGGATTCGGCTAAAAGGGCGGAGCTGGAGAAGGAACGCCGCACTTTCGTGCTGGACGAGCAGGGGCAGGCCGACCGTGATTCGTGCATCACCTATGCCCTCGCGATGCTCCGTATGTACAAGGCCCAGCGCGCGAAGATAGTGCGGGATTCCGAGCACTACACCGCGATGAACGAGCGCCTGAAGAGCAGCTACGACTATGCGCAGAACAAGTACAGGCTGATCCAGAAGCGCATCTTCGTGGAGGGGCAGGACGACTATCTGTCCGTCATCGGCAGTTTCCCGACCTATGCAAGAAGGGCCTGGCAGGACGCAGTCCAGAAGTACGCCCCCACCAGCGAGGGCAGTGAATGGAGAGGGCCGATAGTGGTCGGTTTCATCTTCTTCGTGCTGTTCTATCTGATTATCGCCGTGGTGGTGAGCAACCTCGTAGTGGGAATCACTATGCACAAAGTGAAGTTCTTCCAGACCGAAGACTTCCGCCAGCGCAGGCATATTATGACTATGCTCATCGGCGCCCTGATCTTCGCGATATCCGTGATGATAGCGAGCCTTTGCGTGAACCAGAACTTCATAGTGGAAGCCTCGCATCCGTTGCTGATCTTCTCCTGGCTGCTGATAGCTATCCTCGCTTCTCTCCTTATCCGCCTGGATCCCGACGCGCTGAAGAGCAGCCTTAATATCTACACGCCCGTGATCATAATGGGCCTCATCGTTATCAGTTTCCGCATAATATTTATCCCGAACAGGCTTCTTAACCTGATCTATCCGCCCGTGCTGCTTTGCTTTGCAATCTGGCAGTTGGTGCTCTGCATAAAACACGGCGAAAAGGTCCGCAGAAGCGACCTCGCATATGCGTGGATTACCTTCGTGGTGATGCTGGCGGCGACCATCCTTTCCTGGACAGGTTTCGTGCTGATGGCGGTGCAGATCTTCATCTGGTGGCTCTTCCAGCTCGCCGCAATCGGAACAATCACTGCGGTCTACGATCTACTCGATCTATATGAGGAGAAGTTCCTCTTCAGCAAGTTCGAGAGCACGGAGAAGCGCGACGGCGAGCATATCGCCCTCACGTGGCTCTTCGATTTCGTGGAGATGGCCGTGGTGCCTGTGGCCGCGATCCTGTCCGTGCTGCTGAGCATCTGGCTGGCGGCCGGCATCTTCGACCTCACGTCGATCTGCAAGACTATCTTCTACCACCCGTTCTTCAACCTGAGCGACACCAAGGGCAATCCTATCCTTCATCTGTCGCTCTTCAAGCTGGTGGTCGTGAGCGCTTCGTTCTTCCTCTTCCGTTACGCATCGTATGTGGGTAAGGCGGTTTACAAGCTGCGCAAATACGAAAGCCTGAAGAGCAAGAGCGGAAAGACTATGATTCGTGACAACGAAGTGAACCTCACCCTGGCGAACAACATAATCGCCTTCATCGTCTGGGGTATCTACGTAATATTCGCCATCGCCCTGTTGAAGATTCCTTTGGGAGCCCTTTCAATCGTGGCCGCCGGTTTGGCGACCGGTATCGGTTTGGCCTTGAAGGACGTGCTGAACAACTTCATCTACGGCATCCAGCTTATGTCCGGGCGTCTGCGCGTGGG
>JAFYIK010000051.1 GCA_017538685.1 Bacteroidales bacterium
ACGGTGTACCAGATAGTGCCTTCACCGATCAGCGATACGCCCAACGAGTCAGCGAACATATCGTTGTCCATAACGAAGGCGGGGTTCGTCACGATCGAGGGGATTTCTCCACTCGCTGAGCTCGGTCGAAATGACATATCAGAAGTGCTCGAGGATGACGGCTCCGTCGTGGCCGGCGCCGACTGACCATCTGAGACAGGGCAAACGGGATACCGTCCCAGAGCGGAGAGGACATACCAGGCGGACATCTGGCCGCAGTCTTCGTTGCCGCAGAGGCCGTCGGGGGCGCTGGTGTAGAGAGTCTCGAGGATTTGATTTACGCGGGCTTCGCGTTTGTCCGGCCGGCCGACGGCGTCGTAGAGGTAGGCGATGTGGTGGCTCGGTTCGTTGCCGTGGGCATACTGGCCTATCTGGCCGGTGATGTCGGCCTGGTTGCGGCCGGTGGTCTGTTCGGGCGCATCAAAAAGGGCGTCCAACCTGGCCTCGAAGGCCTCAGAACCACCCAAAGCATTTATGAGCCCTGGTATATCGTGAGGAACGAAGAAACTGTATTGCCAGGAGTTCGCCTCAGTGTAATTGTTATTGACTTCGCGCGGATCGAAGGGGGAATACCAGCGGCCGTTGAGGCGGGCGCGCATAAAGCCGGTCTGCGGATCGAGGACATTCTTCCAGTATTGCGATGAAGTCATAAACTCCTCATATTCGGCCATATGACCGAGTCTCAAAGCTACCTGAGCCACACACCAGTCGTCGAAGGCGTATTCGAGGGTCTTCGACACGCTTTCGTGTTCGTCGTCGGCCAGCACGAGGCCGTTGCGGCGGAAACTGTCCATTCCGTAGGCGGGGTTGTGGGCCGAGGCGACGAGGGCCTCGAAGGCGTGCTCATAGTCGAAGCCGCCCAGGCCTCGGGCGATCGCATCCGCAATCACTGGTGCACTGTTGTAGCCTATCATACAGTCGGTCTCCCAACCGGAGAGCTCCCAGACGGGAAGTTTGCCCGCTTCGTCATAGACGGAGAGCATAGACCGGATGAAATCCACGGTCCGCTCCGGCTCAATCTCCGTCAGCAGGGGATGCAGGCCGCGGAAGGTGTCCCACAGCGAAAAGACGGTGTAGCGCTCCCAACCGTCGGCCTTGTGCACTGCCCCGTCCATTCCGCGATATTCGCCGTTGGCATCGGAATAGAGCGAAGGATGGATGGCCGTATGATAGAGCGCGGTGTAGAACCGTGTTTTGCGCTCACGGTCGCTGTAGGGGCAGGGGAGTTTGCTCAGGTACGCCTCCCAGGCCTTTTCCGTGCCGGCTTTGAGGGTCTGAAGGGTGAAGGGTAATTCTTTATAAAGGTTGTAGCGCGCATTCTGCCAGGAAACGGAGGAGATGCCCACTCTGATAGTTATCTGCTTGCCCTTGAATTTCAGTGTCGCTTTCGGCCCCTGGATGTCGACTTTAGAGACCGGTTCGGAGAAAAACATATAGAAATGGACCTGCTGATGGCGTGCCCAACTGCTCGAAGTGCGGTGCCCGTAACAGTCGTCCCCCTTCACGGTTAGAGAATAATCTTCCAAAGCGTCGCGGTGCTGAAGGTCGATGACGATCTGTGCGTCACCCTTGAAAGTGTATTCGTGAATGGCACAGCGGCGGCCGGCGGCGAGCTTCGCCAGCACCTGCGTGTCGTCCAGGCGTACTTCGTAGTAGCCTGGCGACGCTTTTTCGTGCGTGTGCCTGAAGCGGGAAGGCCGGCCGCCGGGGACCACCAGTATGTCGCACCAGTCGTCGCATCCGGTGCCGCTCAGGTGAGTATGCGAAAAACCGTAGATCAGGCTGTCTGAATAATGATATCCGCTGCAGCCGTCCCAGTCGCCGGAGTTCGGACGCGTGTCCGGACTCAGCTGAATCTGGCCGAAGGGATAGACCGCTCCGGGAAAAGTATGCCCGTGCACGTCCGTTCCCGCGAACGGATTTACGTAAGGCAGCAGGGAGATGAGCAGTGAAACGAGTATCATTTGACGTCTTTAAGGAGTTCTTCAAGCACTGGCTGGACCAGCGAATCCATAACCTGGAAGCCCTCGAGCTGGGGGTGCACTCCGTCGTAGGCATACGGCTTGGGAAATCCGCCGTCCGCGTCCACCATAGGGGTGTAGTAGTCGATGAACGGATAGCCTTTCTCCTCGCACCACGCCTTTATCATCGCGTTGGCCTCCAGGATGTGCGAAACAACTGTGACTCCTTCTTTCGAAGGCTTCCAGTCGTCCGCCCACCACCAAATCTTGTTGCAAGGAGTGAGCGAGCCGATCACCACCTTTATCTTCGCCTCCTCCGCCATCGCGGCCATAGCTTTGATGTTGTCAAGGATCGCGCTGCTCTCCACATAGGCGCCGTCGTTTTCCGCTACGTCGTTGATTCCGCACATAATATGCACGACGTACGGGTCGTTTTTCACGACATCTTTCTCAAAGCGGGCGGCGATAGTTTTCGAGGTCTGTCCGTCGATTCCCTTGCCCAGATAGCCGTGGATCGTGAAGAATCCTTCGTCCGTCTGCGGCCATAGGCGGGTGATGGAATCGCCTATGAACACGGCCTTGCGGGTATGCGTTACTGCCGGCGGTTTGGGCGCGGCCTTGAGCGTGGTGAACGCAGCCTCGAGCCATTCGGACGCTTCGCCGTCGCGCTCGCAGCGCACCTTGAACACCAGTTCCGTGCTTGCTGGCAGGCCGGTCGGGGTCGCGCTGCAGATGTCCGTGGTACCCTCGGAAGTGAAGCCTTCGCCCACGACGGTCCAGCGGTAGAGCTTCGCCGCTTCGACGTAATTCCACCGTACGCTCACGGACGAGTCCGTCACGCTGATGATCTGCAGGCCAGCAGGAGCGGTCAGCGCCTTCACTTCGGCAGCCGGTTTTTCAGCGCACGCGACAAACGCGGACAGCGCCAGCAGAAAGAAAATTGGCAGTTTTTTCATTATGCGGAATCAGTTATTGAGGTAAAGTTACCATTTTTTCCCTATCTTCGTAGCCTTGTAGTGTAATCCAAATCATTATGGCAGTAAAATTTTACAAATCAGAGAATCAGGTCCCTCTGGAAATGCATAAGGTGCGTGTTGTTCAGAAGCTTACCCTTCTCCCGGTGGAAGAGCGTCTCAAGCGCATCCAGGAAGCAGGTAACAACACCTTCCTTCTCCAGAACAAGGATATATATATGGATATGCTCACCGACTCCGGAGTCAACGGTATGTCGGACGAGCAGGTGGCGTCTATGAGCATAGCGGACGATTCCTATGCCGGCAGCGAGACCTTCAACCGCGTGAAAGCGGCCGTGAAGGAGGTCTTCGGCACCGAGAACGTCCTTCCTGCACATCAGGGACGCGCCGCGGAGAACATCCTGGCCGAAGCGTATGTGAAGCCCGGTATGGTCACCCTTATGAACTTCCATTTCACCACCACCAAGGCCCACATTACCCGTCTTGGCGGCGAAGTGATCGAACTGGTGTCCAAGGAAGGCCTCATCCCCGCAAGCAACAACCCGTTCAAGGGCAATTTCGACCTGGACGCCCTTCGCAAGACCATCAAGAAATACGGCGCTGACAAAGTCGCGTTCGTTCGCGTGGAGGCAGGAACCAACCTTATCGGCGGCCAGCCCGTCTCGCTCGAAAATATGCTCGCAGTGACCGACATCTGCCACGAATTCGGCGTGAAGAGCGTGCTGGACGCATCGCTCCTGCAGGATAACGTGTACTTTATGAAGACCCGCGAGCCCCGCTGCAAGTTTATGACCACCAAGGAGATCTACCACGTGCTGGCAGACCGCTTCGACATCATCTACTTCAGCGCCCGCAAGCTCGGATTCTCCCGCGGCGGCATCATAACCGCTCACGACAAGAAGTTCACGGACGAGATGATGGAGTTCGTGCCTCTCTACGAAGGTTTCCTCACCTACGGCGGAATGGAAGTGCGTTCGATGGAAGCTATGGCGGTGGGTCTGCTCGAGTCGTTGGATATGGAATACATCAGCCAGGGCCCCGAGTTCATCGCATACCTTGTGAAGGAACTTGACGACTACGGCGTGCCCGTTATCAAACCCGC
>JAFYIK010000052.1 GCA_017538685.1 Bacteroidales bacterium
CAGAGCGACCGCGCCGCCGCGCCTTACATTGAAGTGAACTGCGCGGCAATTCCTTCCGAACTGATCGAAAGCGAACTGTTCGGCCACGAAAAAGGCTCGTTCACTTCCGCCATCAAACAGCACAAGGGCAAGTTCGAGCAGGCCGACGGCGGAACCCTTTTCCTCGACGAAATAGGCGATATGTCGCTGGCGGCCCAGGCGAAGGTCCTGCGCGTGCTTCAGGAGAACAAACTCAGCAGGGTGGGCAGCGACGCAGACATCAAGGTGGATGTCAGGGTGATTGCCGCCACCAACAAAGACCTCCGCAAGGAGATAGCGGAAGGCAATTTCCGCGAGGACCTCTATCACCGCCTCAGTGTGATAGTTATCAAAGTCCCTTCGCTGGACGACCGCAAGGAGGATATCCCTCTGCTCGTGGATTATTTCGTGGAGCAGATTTGCTCCGAGACCGCGATGCCCCGCAAGAGCTTCAGCCCGGAAGCGGTGAAGGCCCTGCAGGCCCGTTCCTGGAAGGGAAACATACGCGAACTTCGCAATGTGGTGGAGCGCCTGCTCATCCTCGGCGAAGACATAATTACCGTAGAGAACGTCCAAGACTACGTATAATACTATGAACGTACCCGATATCATCATCGCGATCGACGGCTATTCCAGCACTGGAAAGAGTTCGTTCGCAAAACTTATGGCCAAGGAGCTCGGCTTTCTTTACCTGGATTCCGGCGCCCTCTACCGCGGAGTGACTCTTTTCGCGCAGGAGGAGCGTTTCATCGATAAGGAGAACGTGATCAACCCCGCACTTGAAGCGGCCCTGGCCGGTCTGGACCTTTGGTTCGCCACCGACAACAGGACTTTCATAGGCGAGCGCTGCATCGAGAAGGAAATCCGTACGATGGAGGTCTCGAGCCAGGTCAGCCCCATCGCGGCCGTCCCTTACGTGCGCCGCTTCGTGGATGCGAAGCTGCACGAACTTGCGAAGGGCGGGCGCGTGATTATGGACGGCCGCGACATCGGCACGACCGTTTTCCCCAACGCCGAGATCAAGATCTTTATGACCGCCGATCCGGATGTGCGTGCCCAGCGCCGTTTCGACGAACTGGTCGGAAAGGGCGAGAATCCCGTTCTGGAAGAGGTGAAGGAAAACCTCCGTCAGCGCGATTACATCGATTCGCACCGCGAGACTTCTCCCCTCAGCCGTGCGGATGACGCCTTCATCCTGGACAACTCGCATATGACTATCAGCGAGGAAGTGGCCTGGGTCAAGGGCCTTATCAAGGGTAAGTTCAACCTCTACGATGATTAAAAAAGTCGAGATCGACGGCAGCGGCGGCTTCTGCGGAGGAGTGATCCGTGCGATAAGCGGCGCCGAGGATTTCCTTGCGTCGCACCCCGGCACGACCCTCTATTCGCTTGGCCCGGTGGTCCACAACGAATCCGAACTTGAACGCCTCTCCTCACTTGGGCTGGTGCCTGTCAGCACGGCCGAATTGGAGCAGATGGGCGGCGAGGGCAGGACGGTGATCATCCGAGCCCACGGCGAGGCCCCCGAAACCTCCGAAAACCTCCGACGTCTCGGCTATGAGATAATCGACTGCACCTGCCCGGTGGTGCTCGGCATCCAGCGCAAGATCGCGGCCGCGCCGGGCGATGTGATAATCTACGGAAAGAAGGGCCATCCCGAGGTGATCGGGCTGGTCGGAAACGCGAAAGGCCGCGTGTGGGTGGTGGAGAATATGGACCAGGCGCGCGAGCTTTTGTCTTCGGAGGACGGTCCTTCAGCGGAGGCCGACATTTTCTCGCAGACGACTATGAGCCCGGTGGGTTATGAAGAGGTGTGCGGGTTGCTGGCCGGCGGCCTCCCGGGGCTCCGAATCCACCGCACCATCTGCCGCCAGGTCGCAACCCGCCACGACGCCCTCGCGGAGTTCGCCCGCGCCCACGACGCCGTGGTCTTCGTCACCGGTAAGGCTAGCTCGAACGGGCGCGTCCTCAGCGACCTCTGCCGCTCGGTCAACCCCCGCACCTTCGTCGTGGGCGGTGTCGCCGACATCCGGCCGGAATGGTTCCGCGACGGTGATTCGGTCGGAGTCAGCGGCGCAACTTCCACTCCCCGCTGGCTTCTGGAAAGGGTCGCTGATTATCTTGGAAATCTTTAGTGTGCGTACCGGCTTGTTTTTTCTTCCAGTACGCACGTTTTGGGGCGTTTTCGTTCGTACTGGCGTCTTTTTAATTCCAGTACGCACGGTTTTGAACGAAAAACGATTTTTTACTATATTTGCACGTTCTGAAATAAACTAATAATACAGTATATGGCAACAACAGCAGATTTCAAAAACGGACTTTATCTGAAGTATAACGACAAACCGTGCATGATCGTGTGGTTCCA
>JAFYIK010000053.1 GCA_017538685.1 Bacteroidales bacterium
AATCGTTGAGGGGCAGGAACCAGTTGGTAGTGTCTTTCAGCACCAGCTGAGCGCCGCTCTCCTTGGAACGGGGATTGATCAGCTCTGTGGGGTCCAGGTCGCGACCGCACTTCTCGCACTGGTCGCCATTGGCTTCAGCGTGGCAGTGAGGACATTCACCCACGATGTCGCGGTCCGTCTTGAACGTTCCCGTCGTCTCGTCGTAGAACTGCTTCGTGGTCTTCTCGATGAGTTTTCCGTCATCGTAGAGCTTGCGGAAGAAATCGCTGGCGAACTTGTGGTGCGTCTTGCTGGTCGTGCGGCTATAGACATCGAAGCTGATGCCGAACTCCTCAAAGGAGTCCTTGATCATCTTGTGATAGCGGTCCACCACCTGCTGAGGGGTGATACCCTCCTTGCGGGCGCGCTGGGTCACAGGCACTCCGTGCTCATCAGAGCCGCCGATGAACATCACGTCCTCACCTTTCAGGCGCAGGTACCTTACATATATGTCCGCAGGCACGTACACGCCCGCGAGGTGTCCGATATGCACGCCGCCATTGGCATAAGGCAGCGCCGACGTCACTGTAGTCCTCTTGAATTTCTTTTCCATATCTCGTTGTTTTTATTCTCTATTGGCACGTTTACGCTCCAGATGGTCGAGGATGATCTTCCTCATACGCATTGACTTAGGTGTCACCTCCACATATTCGTCCTCCTTGATATACTCGAGGGCTTCCTCCAAGCTGAGGAGGGTAGCGGGGATAATGCGCACTTTCTCATCGGAGCCGCTGGCACGCATATTGGTCAGCTGTTTGTTCTTCGTGACATTGATCACGAGGTCGTTCTCGTGGATATGCTCGCCCACGACCTGTCCTGCATACACCTCTGACTGAGGCTCGATGAAGAACTTACCGCGATCCTGCAGGTTGTTGATGGCATAAGCGAAAGCGGTACCGCCCTCGAGCGCCACCATAGAACCGGATGTGCGACGCACGATCTCGCCCTTGAACGGCTGGTACTCTTTATAGCGGTGGGCCATGATGGCTTCGCCCTGTGAGGCGGTGAGCACATTGGTTCTCAAGCCGATGATACCACGTGAGGGAATCAGGAACTCAATGTTCACGCGGTCACCCTGGCTCTCCATCGAGGTCATCTCACCCTTGCGGCGCGTCACCATATCAATCATCTTCGAGGCGAACTCCTCAGGCACATTGATGGTCAGTTCCTCGATGGGCTCGCATTTCTCGCCGTTGATTTCCTTATAGATGACCTGGGGCTGTCCCACCTGCAGTTCGTAGCCCTCACGACGCATTGTCTCGATGAGCACACTGAGGTGGAGCACACCACGTCCGCTGACAATCCAGCGATCCGTGTAGCCGTCAGCCAGCTCTACGCGCAGCGCCAGGTTCTTCTCCAGCTCCTTCTGCAGGCGTTCGTGGATATGTCGGCTTGTGCACCAGCGACCTTCCTTGCCGAAGAACGGAGAGTCATTGATGGTGAACAGCATAGACATCGTGGGCTCGTCGATGCTGATAGTGGGCAGCGCCTCCGGCTCCTCTGCATCGCAGATGGTGTCACCAATCTCGAAGTTGGAGAGGCCGATGATGGCGCAGATGTCGCCAGAGTTGACGGCATCCGTCTTCTGGTGGCCCATACCCGTGAACGTGTGCAGTTCCTTGATCTTTGTGCGTTCCTTGGAACCGTCGCGATGCGCAATCGTGATGGCCATTCCTTCGCGCAAGGTGCCACGGTGGACACGTCCCACTGCGATACGACCTGTATAGGTGGAGTAATCCAGCGATGTGATGAGCATCTGTGGTGTACCCTCCAACTGCTCAGGCGCAGGGATATGCTCGAGAATCTGATCCAGCAGATAGAAGATATTGTCCGTCGGTGTCTTCCAGTCTTCGCCCATCCAGCCCTGCTTGGCAGAACCGTAGATGACGGGGAAGTCCAGCTGATCCTCGGTAGCATCGAGGTCGCACATCAGGTCGAACACCATCTCATACACTTCCTCCGGACGGCAGTTGGGCTTATCCACCTTGTTGATGACCACGATGGGTTTCAAGCCAATCTGCAAAGCCTTCTGCAGCACGAAGCGTGTCTGCGGCATAGGACCTTCGAAGGCATCGACCAGCAACAGGCAGCCGTCTGCCATATTCAGTACGCGTTCCACCTCGCCGCCGAAGTCGGAGTGGCCCGGAGTGTCGATGATGTTAATCTTCGTGTCCTTATAATTGATGCTAACGTTCTTGCTGAGGATAGTGATGCCACGTTCGCGCTCTAACTCATTGTTATCCAACATGAGTTCGCCTGTCTGCTGGTTCTCGCGGAAGAGGTTGCCAGCGAGCAGCATCTTATCGACCAAGGTTGTTTTTCCGTGGTCAACGTGAGCGATAATGGCAATATTTCGGATGTTCTGCTTCATAACTTTTTCTCAATCTTTCATCATACTTTTCTAAATCGGGCGCAAAGGTACAACTTTTTTGGCGAAAATCGTTCATCATCAGACCGTTTTCTTCAAACAACCTCGAAAAAGCAGACTTTCAGGCAAATAAGAAAAGCGGCACAAGTCTGCTTGACTCGCGCCGCCTATGATTGAGATTTCTTGAGAGATTTAGAAGAACTCTCCGTTGCTTTGGTTGTTCACCTGAGCTTCGATCGCTTGGAATTCTGCCAAGATTTCTTCAAACGTACGACCGGCATAGTCTTCGGTATAGTCTTCTTCTTGTCTTTGTCCCGTAGCAGTAA
>JAFYIK010000054.1 GCA_017538685.1 Bacteroidales bacterium
TCCAACATGCAGAAGGCCGCCGACTATGAAGCGTCCTACGGCATCGGAATGGTGCACACCGTCAGCGGAGTGGGCTTCGTGGGCGACCTGGACATCACCACGGAGAAGATCTTCGCCAAGAGCCTGCGCAACGGCTTCCAGGTCCGCGTGTTCCCTCAGTCGATGGACGTGAAGGTGGCGACCTCCCGCAAACTCCCACGTATCGGCGGCTGCTTCAAGTGCGCGCTGGACGGCTGCTACGGCTCGATGGACGCCGCTATGAACGAGCCCTACGCCGACGGCACTGACGGCGTTCTGTACTACACGGACGAGACGGTGACGGAATTCTGCAAGAAGGCCAACCGCGCTGGGCTGCAGATCGAAATGCACGCCATAGGCGACAAAGCTTTCGATCAGGCGACCCGCTGCCTCAAGGCCGCCCTCGACGACTTCCCCCGCAAGGACCACCGCCACGGAATAATCCACGACTGCCTGCCCACAGCCGAAGGCATAAAGATCTGCAGCGAATACCATATCGCTATGCCAGTCCAGAGCGCTTTCATCAACTGGAAGCAGGAACCGGACGAGTACCTCGAGAGCATTATGGGCAAGGAGCGCTGCTCGCGCCTGAACCCCATCAAGACCTTCGCCGACAACGGCATAGTGGTCTCCCTTGGCTCCGACGCCCCCTGCACCTCCCCCAACCCCATAGTCTGGATAGACCGCTGCGTGAACAACCCCAACAAGGAGCAGCGCGTCAGCATCCAGCAGGCCCTCAGGATGGCCACCTGGAACGGTTACTACACCACCTTCGACGAGGACGAGCGCGGCTCGCTCGAGAAGGGCAAGATAGCCGATATGGTGATTCTCAGCGCCAACCCTTACGAGATACCCGCCGAGCAGATCAAAGACCTCAAGGTGGAGCAGCTCCTTCTTCAGGGCAAGCCCTATCAGAGCGCTCAGGAAGGCGTCCTCGGCGCCGTTCTTCGCGGCCTTTGCTCAAAGAATAAGTTCTGATGGTGAAGGTCCGACACGCAGTAATCCTCGCGGCCGGTGCGGCCACCCGCTTCGTTCCCCTCTCGCTCGAGCAGCCCAAGGGCCTTTTCTCCGTGGGCGGCCAGCGCCTTATCGACAGGCAGATCGAGCAGCTGCTGGAAGCCGGTGTGAAGGACATCACCGTGGTCCTGGGCTACAAAAAGGAGATGTTCGGCTATCTGGCCGGGAAATACGGCGTGAGGCTGATCGACAATCCGCGCTACAACATCACCAACAACATCGACAGCCTGCTTTGCGCGGCCGACTACCTCGAGGACGCATACATATGCTCCTGCGACGACTATTTCGCCGGCAATCCCTTCCGCACCGAGGAAGAGCACAGCTTCTACGCCGGCGAAGAAGTGGACTACGCCTCCAAGGAGATGTTCGTGAGCACGGACCGCAGCGGGCGCATCACGAGGATGGAAAAGGGGCGCAAGAAGGGAAAGATCCTTCTGGGCCACTCATTCTGGACCGCTGAGTTCGCCCGCAAGTTCATCCTCATTGCCAGGGCCGATAAAGAAGGCAAATACAGCCAGTCATACTGGGAATGGCTCGTCAGGGATTATCTTCCCGTGCTTCCTCCCTTCTATTTCAAAGCCTTCCCGAAGGGCGTTATCTACGAATTCGACTTCTTCGAAGAGCTGCGCGCCTTCGACACAGACTATGTGGAGAACTCCCGCAGCCGCATAATAGACAACATAAAGAGCGTTTTCCATTGCGAAGATGCGGATGTCACCGATTTCCGCAAGATCAGCGAAGGACTCACCAACACCTCCTTCATCTTCCGCGTCGGGGGCAAGGACTATATCTACCGCCATCCAGGCGACGGCACGGGCGAGATCATAGACCGCAGCCACGAACGCGTCTGCCTCGAAAAGGCGAAGGAGCTCGGCATCGACCCCACCTACATCCATATGGACGTGCACGAAGGCTGGAAGATCAGCTGGTACGTGCCTGAATTCCGCGAGCCAGATTACTCGTCCGACGAAGATGCGGCGAGGGTGCTCGAGGTGATGCGTGCGCTGCACGCTTCGGGCGTGAAGCTGGACTGGGGCCTTCGCCCGTGGGAGGATGCGCTCGAAATCGAGAAACTGCTGGAGGCGAAGGCCCCCGGCTGCTTCGCGCCCTACCTCGAGCTCAAAGGCCGCATCGGGAAGCTCTACGAGAAGACTCGTGGCGACGGCGTCCTTCCCTGCTTCTGCCACGGCGACACCTACAAACACAACTGGATGCTCCGCCCGGACGGCAGCGTAATCCTCATCGACTGGGAATACTCCGGCTGCTCGGATCCCGGCATCGACGTGGGTTACTATATTGTGGACGCAATGTATGACCGTGAGCGCGCCCGCAACTTCATCAGGGAGTATCTCCAGGAAAGCTGGACTCCCGCTCTCGAAGAGCATTATATGATTTACACGGCGCTGATCGCGTGGTACTGGTTCGTCTGGGCCCTCTACCGCGAATCCTGCGGTGCATCGATAGGCGAAAGCCTCAACAACTGGCTGGAAATGGCCAAATACTACTCCGAATGACACTCTCACAATTCTGGAAAAAGATCTACTCCAATCCGCGCCGCATAGCCCGCAGGCGCCGTTGGGGCATCCCGGCGATGGTCGCTTTCAGGGACGCTATGGCGAAGGCCGGCATCCCCTGGTCGCCCGTCTACGGCACCCTGCTCGGCGCAATCCGTGAAAAGGGCTTCATCAAACACGACGACGACATCGACACGGGCGTGTGGACCGACTCCATCACCGGCGGCCTCGACAACCTCCACCGCTGCCTGAAAGAAGCCGGCTTCACCTACGGCCATTCCTTCCTGGTGGACGGCGGGGCCTACGCGCGCGAGGAGACCTGGAAATGGCACGGCCTGCACGTGGACATCTTCTTCTTCGACCCCATCGAAGGCGAGCGCTGCAAAGGCTATATGTTCTATCCCTTCAAGGGCACGGCCAACTTCCGTGAGTCCAAGAAACTCTACGGCGGACTGAGGGTGGTCGAATTCGAAGTGCCGTTCTCCAAGGAGACCGTGACGGTGCCCTTCGACGGCATCGAGGTTCCAATCACAAAGAGCGCTGAAGGCTTCGTGGTGGCCCGCTACGGGCTGGACTGGCGTACGCCCGACCCTACCTTCGTCTATCCGCGTCCCGGCGTGTCCGGAAATGTGGAAGTGCCGGACAAACTCGCCGTAAAGACTGTAGAATGAGACAGATAGGCATAGAGGAAGTCCACGACATCCTTTTCGACATACTCTGCGACATAGATGATTTCTGCCGCGCTAACGGCCTTCGCTGGGCTATGGGCTACGGCACAGTCCTGGGCGCGGTCCGCTATGGTGATTTCATCCCCTGGGACGACGACGCGGACATAGTGATGCCGCGCGAGGACTTCGACCGCTTCGTCCGGACTTATAAAGGCAAATACGAGTGCATCCTGAACACCCGCCGCGACGACGTTTTCTATGTGGCCGGAGTGGCGAAGGTCCACGACCCGCGCACGGACAAGTTCGTGGCCAGCCGCAGCAAATACATCAGCCGCTACGGCGTGAGCGTGGACGTTTTCGCCCTGGATCCCGTGCCTGACGATCCGGAGCAATACCGGGCCCTTATGAAAAAGGCCATCCACACCCACCGCAGGCTGCTCTACCGCTGCCGCAAGACCGGTTCTCCCCTGCTTATGCTGAGTTCGCACCTGCACAGCCTCGACTGGTGGCTGTTGAAATGCGACGGACTGGCCCGCAGCTGCAAGCCCGAAGAATGCAGCCGGATAGGCATAATCCTTGGCTCCAAGACTATGCACAACGTGCATCCGAAGGATTTCTTCGAACATCTCAAGCCTATGCGTCTGCGCGGCCGCGAGTTCCCCGCACCTGAAGACACTGCGTCCTACCTGACCCAGATGTACGGGGCCGACTATATGACGCCGCCGCCCGTGAGCAAACGCTCCGGACACGGTGGAGAGGTGTGGATGCTATAATAAACCGGGATACTCCCTGCGGGCGCTCCAGTCGTAGAGGAATGCCCAGCGCCTCGCCTTTCGAAGAATCTGCTTTGCGCAGCGCCTGACAGGCGAAGTCTCCAGAGAGTCTTTATAGAAGAGATACAGATCCAGGAAATTGCGGAGCTGTTGGGCCTTGCGTTTGCGGCGCCTGCCGCGGCTCATCGCTTCAGCATCTGTCCGGCGGTAGTGGTAGAGCGGTTCCGGAAGCCTTACTGCCTTGGACGCCCTGTCCAGCAGCTGCAGGCTCTGGACCATATCCTCGGCCTGGCCGAAGCGCGGGAAAAAGATCTCCGGAGTGAACAGGCTCCTCTTCCAGAATTTCAAGACCACGCTCGGATGCGCATCGTGCACCAGAACGGCGTCCGCAAATGCATGGGGAGTCGCGAATTCCTTGTCCGTGATTACCCTCGAGCGACCGTCTTCGAATTCCTTTCTTGCGAAGAAATAAACCACGTCGGCGCCGGTCTCCTCCGCTTTCGCGACCAGCTTCTGCACGGCGTCAAGTTCTATCCAATCATCCGCATCCACGTGAAGGATATAATCGCCGGTGGCAGCCTTAACTCCTGTCTTACGCGCCTGCGGGAGGCCTTCGTTGACCGGTTTGCGTATCAGTTTGACGCGCTCTTTCAGCTGAGGGAACTCACTGTCTATCAGCTTATTAAGCACATCGATACTTTTGTCAGGCGAAGCGTCGTCCACGAAGATGAACTCTATCGAAGGATAGCTCTGGCCCAGCACGCTGCGGGCGCACTGCGCGATATATTTCTCGACTTTGTAGATAGGGACTATTATGCTGACCTTGCTCATCGGGTAGTGAATTTGGCTATCACCCTGCGGAATTCTTCCTCGCGCCCTGCCGACATCTGCACGTCATTTATGCATATCCACTTCCGGTCAGGCGCTTTCAGGAACGCCTCGAGCTGAGCGGGAGTCCCCGAGCCCATAGAGAAATGACGGCACGACAGCCGCTGCAGTTTCACCCTGCCAGTGTGGTACAAATAATCCGGAAGAACGTAATTGCAGACATTCCATTCACGCCTGAAAGCGGTAAGCGATGCAAGCATTTCTTCCCCGACACTTTCCATCAGTTCTTCGCCCACTGACTTGATCTGCGGGGAAGGAGAATGCTGGGGACGTATGAAAAACAAGCTGGGCCCCAGCCCTGCTGCCCTGCGGGCGACGGCGTCGGTGTGCTTGACTATCTTCTTGAACATATTTGGTGCAAGAAAATGGTGTGCGAACCCTCTGCAGATATTATCTCCGTCGAAGTATTCGTCTTCGCCGCTTGGAGCCACGGGAATGCAGTCGTCGTTGATGTAGAGATAACGGTCGCTCATAGCCTCGATCCGGTGAAGGAACATTTCGATAGTGTTCGAATTGAAGGTGGGCAGATACTCATCGGGTATGAAATCCTTGTGAAGGACCACCTCAACTTTGTCTTTAACGCCGTCAGGGACCTGGGAAGGCAGCGCGACCACCAGGAATATCTTGTCTATGAAAGGAAGATAACGCCTGATGTTACGCACCTGCCACTCAAGAGTTCCCCACTCCCTGAAACGTTTTGCGGGGTCTTCACCCGCAGCCTCGAAGTACTGCTTCCTCCACTCGGGATCCGAGCCGTCCACGTATGTTATGACTGCATCTATCATCGTATGTACTGTGCTGTGAAAGTGTCTGTCTTTGCCAAATCTTCCGGCGTGCCCGCGAACACCACCTCGCCACCGCGCTCACCTGCGTCAGGGCCGAGGTCGATCACCCAGTCCGCCGCCTTAATCACGTCCGTGTTGTGCTCCACCACCAGCACGCTGTGGCCACGCTCCAGCAGGGCGTCGAAGGCCTTGAGCAGGCGCTCCACGTCGCTGAAATGCAGACCTGTGGTGGGTTCGTCGAATATAAACATTATTTTTTCGCGGCCGCTGCGCTCGCGGCTCATCGCGAGGAAGTATGCAAGTTTTATGCGCTGGCTCTCACCGCCGGAAAGGGTGGAGCTGCTCTGGGCCAGTTTGAGGTACTCAAGTCCCACATCCACAAGCGGTTGCAGCTTCACGGCGATTTCTTTCGCCTCGGGTTCCGGCCCATCGGAGAAGAACTGTATCGCTTCCGAGACGCTCATATTCAGTATGTCGTCCACGTTCTTCCCGCGGTAGCGCACCTCGAGTATTTCGGGCTTGAAACGCTTGCCTCCGCAGGACTCGCAGACCATAGTCACATCCGACATAAACTGCATCTCGATCGTGACCACTCCCTCTCCCTGGCACTCCGGGCAGCGGCCGCCTTCCTGGTTGAACGAGAAAAACGACGGGCCGAAGCCTGAGACCTTCGCATACTGCTGGTCGGAGAGGAGCTTGCGTATGAGATCGTAGACCTTCAGGTAGGTCACCGGATTCGAGCGGGAGCTCTTGCCTATGGGGTTCTGGTCCACGTACTCCACGCGGTTGATGCGGTCCAGGTTGCCGGCCAGGCCCTTGAATGCTCCGGGAGGGTCGCCGGCTTCGTTGATGTGGCGGTAGAGCGCAGGATAGAAGATATCGCCCACGAGCGTGGACTTGCCCGAACCGGACACGCCGCTGACGACGGTCAGCACGCCCAGCGGGATCTGCACGTCGATGGTCTTGAGGTTGTGCTCCATAGCGCCCTGCACCGTGATGGAGTAGTTCCAGAGGCGCTTCTGCCGGACATAGCGGTTCCTGCGGCCGCTGAGGTACTGCAGAGTGAGGGAGCGGGCGAACGTTTCTTCCGGCAGCGCATCCGAATACTTGCCCTCGAAGACTATCTCGCCTCCGCGGGAGCCGGCAAGCGGGCCCATATCGATAAGCACGTCCGCGGCGCGTATGATTTCTTCGTCGTGCTCGACCACTATCACCGTGTTGCCGAGGTCGCGGAGGCGTTTCATCACGCCGATAAGGCGCTCGGTGTCGCGGGGATGCAGGCCGATCGAGGGTTCGTCGAGTATGTACATAGAGCCCACGAGAGAGCTGCCGAGGGCGGTCACGAGGTTCACCCTCTGGCTTTCGCCGCCGGAGAGCGTGTTCATCGAGCGGCTGAGCGTAAGGTAGCCCAGGCCCACGTCCTCCAGGCACTGCAGGCGGTTCAGGACCTCGAATATGGGCTCTTCCACCACAGCCCTGTCTTCCTGGCTTAATTCTATGTTCTTGAAGGCCTGGATGCTCTGCTCCACCGTCATCGAGAGATAATCGTGGATGGTGCGGTCTGCGACCTTCACGTACAGGGCCTCCGGGCGGAGGCGGCTTCCGTGGCAGGAATGGCAGACCGTCTTGCCGCTGAAGCGGCTGAGCATATATTTATACTGAATTTTGTAGCGCTGGGTCTCCACCCAGGCGAAGAATTCGTTTATGCCTATCAGGCGCTCCGGGTCGGTGTCGTAACTGTCTCCGGGCTTCGGAGGATCGCCGTCCCAGATAAGACGTTTGGTGCGCTCGTCGAGCTTCAGATAGGGGGTGAAGATGTCTATTCCGTACTTGCCGGAGAGCTCTATCATATGGTCTTTGAACCAGACCATTTTGTCTCCGCGCCAGCAAGCTATCGCCCCGTCGTAGATGCTCTTTGTCTTGTCCGGAATCACGAGATCCTCGCTTATGCCGATTATCTTTCCGAGTCCGCCGCACACGGGGCAGGCTCCGAGCGGGCTGTTGAAGCTGAACAGGAATTCATCCGGCCGGCGGAACTTGATGCCGTCCAGCTCGAAGCGCTCGGAGAAGACCTTCTCCCCCGCTTCGAGAGCGACGGACATCTCTCCTCCGCCGGCCTTGAACGCATCGCCGACCGACGAGATAATCCTCGCGCGGTCAGAACGGTCCATAAACCTGTCTACCAGCAGCTTCGCGCCTTCCGGCATCTCTCCGCCCTGAAGGACGTCGTCTATCTTCACGGGCTTGCCTTGCACAAGCAGCCTGCTGAAACCGTCTTCCTTCAGGCCGAGCAAGGCGGACACCCAGTCCTCGCCCCAGTTGATGGGTGCGAGTATGAGCACCGTTCCTTCGACCGTGTCCAGATATTTCAGCACGTCCGCCACAGAGTCGGCGTGGACCAGACCGCCCGAAACGGGGCTGTATGTCTTGCCTATGCGGGCGAAAATCAGGCGCAGGAAATCATATATTTCGGTGGTGGTCGCCACGGTGGAGCGCGGATTCTTCACGCTCACTTTCTGTTCGATGGCGATTGCCGGAGGCACGCCCTCTATCGATTCCACGTCCGGCTTGCTCATCCTTCCGAGGAACTGGCGGGCGTAGGACGAAAGGCTCTGGGCGAAGCGCCTCTGGCCTTCCGCGAAAAGAGTATCGAATGCAAGGGAAGATTTTCCGGATCCGGACACGCCGGTCACTACCACGATCTTGTCTCGCGGTATCTCCGCCGTCACATGCTTTAGGTTGTTGACGGTGGCGTTCCGGATTATTATCTTCTCTTCCATTTATCCACAGCATCGCGCACTGAGCCATGCTTCAGGAGCAGCTCGCGCGCGGTTTCGTAGTCTGATATTCCGGTCTCCTCCATCACCATTCTGGTTCCGCGGTCCACCAACTTGTTGTTTGCAAGCCGCATATCTATCATCTTGTTTCCGCGGACGTGGCCCATCCTGATCATCACGGAAGTGGAGATCATATTGAGTATCATTTTCTGGGCAGTGCCGGCCTTCATGCGCGTGCTGCCGGTGACAAATTCCGGTCCCACCACCGCCACTATCGGAATCTCGGCCGCTTCGGCCACTGCCGCA
>JAFYIK010000006.1 GCA_017538685.1 Bacteroidales bacterium
CGTCTATGTCTCCGCCGAGGAGCAGGAGGACTTCCAGATGCAGATCGGCAAGGTCTACGTCGGAAGGGTCACGAACTGGTTCGACCGCATCGGCGTGGCTGAAATCACGGTGGAGAGCACCCCGTTGAAGATGGGCGACCGCGTGCTGATCATCGGCCGCACGACCGGCGTGGAAGAACTGACCGTGGACGATATGCGGGTGGAGTTCGAACCCGCCGCGCAGGCGCCGAAAGGCGTCCGCTGCTCGCTCGCGGTCCCGCACAAAGTGCACCGTGGGGATAAAGTCTACAAATGGGAAGAAGTATGAAACGCACATTCATAATTATCGCGCTCGCGCTGCTCACTCTGACCGCCGGCGCCGAATCGAAGAATTTCAAGCTTGGGAAGTGGGTGGAAATCCACAACGCCATCCTCAAGGAGCTCGGCCGCTCCTACGTGGACACGCTCCCGGTCGACAGGATGGAACGCGCCGCCATCGACGCTATGCTGGCGACCCTCGACCCGTACACCGTCTATGTGTCCGAAGAGGAACAGGAGGACTTCCAGATGCAGATAGGGAAGGTCTATGGCGGAGTCGGCGCCGTCATCTACAAGCCTGAACTGGACGGCAACGTCGTGATCAACGAGCCCTATGCCGGTTCGCCGGCCGTGAAAGCTGGCCTTCGCTGCGGAGACGAAATCCTATCGATCAACGGCGAAAGCGTCCACGGCCAGGACAGCAAGACCTGCTCGGACAAGATGCGCGGAGCTCCGGGCACGGATGTGCATTTCCTCGTGAAACGGGTCTACGAACGCGACACCGTGGAGGTAGTTGTCACCCGCGAGAAGATCCATCTTCCGGACGTGGAATATGCCGGTATGCTCGATGCCACGACGGGCTATATTGCCCAAAGCGGCTTCACCGAGGGCGTGTCGGACGAAATACGCGAGCAGATCATTGCCCTGAAAAAGCAGGGAATGAAGAGGCTCGTCCTCGACCTTCGCGGCAACGGCGGCGGCCTGATGCAGGAAGCTATCAGGATAGTCTCGCTCTTCGTGCCGCGCGGTTCGGTGGTGGTCACGGCTAAGGGCCGCGATCCGCAGGATGTGGACATCTACCGCACCTTCGAGGCGCCGGTCGACACGAAGCTCCCGCTCATAGTTCTCGTCGACTCCGGCACAGCCTCGTCGTCAGAGATCGTGAGCGGCGCGCTCCAGGACCTCGACCGCGCCACCATTATGGGCCGCCGTACCTTCGGAAAAGGCCTCATCCAGAGCATCAAACCCCTGCCGTACGGCGGACAGCTCAAGGTCACGGTCGGGAAGTACTACACCCCTTCCGGCCGCTGCGTGCAGGCGATCGACTACTCCCACCGCAATGCGGACGGCAGCGTGTCGCACATCCCCGATTCGCTCACGCACGAGTTCCGCACCAAAGGCGGAAGGATAGTGCGCGACGGCGGCGGCATCACCCCGGATGTGGAACTGGAAGCTCCTAAGTACGATGATATAGTCTACACGCTCGCGATGCGGGGCATTATCGAGCAGTATGTGCTGAAATATGTCGTGGAGCACGAATCCATCGCGCCGGTGGAAACTTTCGTTCTGGACGATTATGATGGATTTCTCGCCTTCGCCGCCGGGAAACTGCCGGACGCCGACAAACCGAAACTGGAGAGTCTTGTCCGCGAGCAGATAGTTCCGCTCATCGAAGAAGAGATAGTCGTGCGTTACTACTACCAGGCCGCCGGAGTGCAGCTTCGCCTTCGCTATGACAATGAACTTAAAACCGCTTTGATCAGTCCGACAATATGAAATTAGTTTTTGCGACGGGGAATAAGGGGAAGCTTCGCGAGGCTTCCGAGATATTGGGCTCCCAATTCGACCTTCTGAGTTCGGCAGAGGCGGGAGTGACGGAAGATGTCGAAGAGACTGGCGCGACCCTGGAAGAAAACAGCATAATCAAGGCGGAGTTTATCTATCAGCGTACCGGGCTGGATTGTTTCGCTGATGACACCGGGCTCGAAGTGGATGCGCTGGGCGGCGCGCCGGGCGTGTTCACCGCCCGCTATGCCGGCGAGGGCTGCTGCTTCGACGACAATATGAACAAGCTTCTCGCTGAACTCGCCAAACTCGGACCTTCAGTATCGCGTAAAGCTCGATTCCGCAGTGTCGTGACTCTCATCATCGGAGGCGAAAAGCATTTCTTTGAAGGCGTGATGGAAGGCCGCATAGCCCTGCAGAAAGCAGGATGCGGCGGCTTCGGCTACGACCCGGTCTTCATCGCCGACGCCTACCCCGACCGCACAGTCGCCGAACTCCCCGAAGACGTCAAAAACGCCATCTCGCACCGTGGCCAGGCCCTTCGCGCTATGGCCGAATGGCTACACCGCGCCAAAATCGCCTGATTCGGCGCCAAATCTCCCATTTTTCCTTCAATCGGCGCCTTTTTCATTCATTTTGGCGCCGATTCACTCATTTTTCTCTCTCCCGGCGCTATTTTATCCTAATTTGGCGACGATTACATTATGAGTAGAGTTCGCGCAAAACGGCGAGGGAGCGGATATTCAATCTGGTGTCCAGGTGGAAGGAAAGGTATTCCAAAAGGATGGAAGCGATGTCTGAGCGGCGGGCGCCGGAAAGGGGAAGGAGAAGTGCTGAGGAGCGGTCGAGGGTGAGGAGTTGGCGGATATCTTCCAGATGGTCTTCGGCGAAGGGCATAATATCTTCAAGCCGGGGGCTGAATCCAAGGACGGAGCATAAATCCAACAGCCAGAGCAGGTGGAAATTGGCGAAGTCTTCGCCAAGGGCGTCGAGGGTGAGGATGCTCTGGCGGCACCAGTCGTAAAGGTCGACGGAATATTCCCCGTCGCGAAGGCAGCGGAAAAGAACCTCGCTGAGGAACATAGTCATAGTGTTTTTGCGCACATCGCTGCGTATGCCGCTCAGGGGATATTCGGTGCGAAGGGCGGAAACCCTCCAGAGATCCGAGAGGTGGTTGTCGCTGACCTCGCCGCTCAAAATGTTCAAAGGGAGGAACAAAGCCATCGAGGAAGACTTCGACACACTTACTATGAAACTGCGACGGCCGTACTCCGCACTTAGAGTGTGCAGCACGAGTGACTTTTCTCCGACCTTGGTCGTGCCGAGAATGATGAACTCCAGAGCCTGTTTCATATTAAGTCCCGAGCATCAGGCAGACCATTCCGGCGAGCAGAAGCAATAAAGCGAACGCCTTGCCGCGAAGATTTTTCTCCTTGAAGATGATGGCGCCGAACACGAAGGTGACTATCACGGCCGCTCGGCGGACGATGCTGATCACCGAGAGGAGCGCCCCCTCGCTGCCGAGAGCGAAGAAGTAGGCCATATCGGCTCCGGTGATAAGCAAAGCGGTGAGAAGGAGTATCCAGTCCCAGCGGAATTTCGCGGTGCTGCGGGAAACGCCGCGTGAGACCACCAGATACAGTCCGACAACTATCGTAATATACAGATTGGTCCAGCTCTGCACGAACAGAGGGTGCATCTGCACCATAATGTGTTTGTCGTAGAGCGCACTCGCGACCCCTGCCGCGATCGACACTGCGATCGCCACGTAGCCCTTGCGGCTGCCGGCTCCGGCGCGGTCCCGCCGCCCGGAAAAGCTCGTCAGCGCGATCGAGGCCAGCGCGAGCGCGACTCCCGCATACTGAAGCGCATTCAGTTTCTCCCCGAATATCAGCAGCGACAGGAGCACCACGAAGAACGGGCGCGTCGCCTTCAGCGGAGAGACCGTCGTGATAGGAAGGAGCTTGAGGGCGTACATTCCGCTGATCCACGACGCGCTCACCAGCACGGCCTTCGCCACCAGCATCAGGTGGTGCTCCCAGGGGCCGAAGTACAGGAAGAAGCAGGGCGACAGCAGGAGGGTGGAAATGGCGGTGGCGGCGAACAGAACTTCGATCGGACCGTTCTTCGCGAGAGCCTGTTTCTTGGTGATGTCGTAGAACCCAAGCAGCAGGGCGGAAAGGAGTGCAAGCCAAAGCCACATAGCGGCGGAAATATTTTATCCAAAGTAAGCCAAAAAATCACTATCTTGCAACTCCTTGCACTTTTGCGATGAAAAGATTTTCGCTCATAGTGGCGGCACTCGCCTCGCTGTTGTTCTTCTCCTGCCAGGAGAAGGAAGATGTTGTGGAGACAAGAACTCAGCCTTCCGGGTATATAGATTTCCTGATAGCGTACAGGACCGGGATGACTTATTATGAGTACACCGCAGTCCCGAGCACCCTTCGCATCACCCTGGAGGACGACACGAAGATCAGGCTGAACACTGAGAATACGGTCTTCGAAGACTGCACCAACACAACTCCGAAAGTGGTCGCCTTCGACCAGCGCGGCATCTATATGGTCGGCGGAGAATCGGTGGGCGTAAAGCGCGATACGAACCTGAAAGACGAGGACGCATTCCCTTTCTATGTGTATGTCGGCACAGACGGAATACACGTCCGCATCAGCAACGGAAACCACCTCCTCCTGAAGTATAAGGAAAAACCTGAAGATCCCCCGGTGGTCCAGCCGGATCCCGAAACGCAAAAGGCCCTTCCTGTCATCTATCTGAGGACAAACGACGGCCAGAAGGTCACCAGCAAGGTGGACTACAAAGACGGCACGATAGAAATCAGGGACCCCGACCATAAATACTGGGATACGGATGTGTTCACAAGCAAGATGCAGATCAGGGGCAGGGGAAACAGCACCTGGGACCCTTGGGGCAAGCCGAAACTCCCGTATATGATAAAGCTCGAGGAAAAAGCGCGCATCTTCAATATGAGCAACGACAAATCGTGGAATCTGCTCGCAAACTGGGTGGACAAATCGCTGCTCCGAAACCGCGTGTGCTTCGAGCTCAGCAAAATCCTCGGTTTCTCGTGGACCCCGAAAGCGGTCCCGGTTGAGGTCTATTTCAACGGCGATTACGTAGGCCTGTACGACTTCGTCGAGCACAAGAAGGTCTCGCCCGAAAGGGTGAATATCAACGTGGATGCCGGCGACTGTTACTTCGAAATAGAATCCAATATGGATGAACCGGTCTGCTGGGAAACAGAGCACGGTCATCCTATGATGTTCAAGGATCCCGAGTACCCGAGCGCCGAGCAGCAGGCATATGCCAAGCAGTTCTTCAAGGACTTCGAGGATGCCCTCTGGGCCAAGCAGTTCCAGAGCGTCTACGACAATTACATAGACGTGGATTCCTTCATCAATTACTTCATAGTGGAGGAATTCTCCAAGGATGTGGACGGAAATCTTCGCAAGAGCACCTTCCTCACCTTGCCCAAAGGCGGCAAGCTCGAGATGTACCACGTCTGGGACTTCGACATCTCCCTTGGCAACTGCGATTACTACGGCGACGGCAAGCAGCCCTGGGAAGGCTGGTGGACCAAGAATATGAACGGCCACGGCTGGGGCCACGGCTGGTACTACCGCCTCTTTATGGATGCGAACTTCACCAATATGGTCAAAAAGCGCTGGAACGAAATCTATCCCGAATTCCGCAATTTCTACTACCAGATAGACATAATGGTGGAGGAGATGGGCGACGCTCCCCAGCGCAACCACGACCGCTGGAAGAGGCTGAACACCTACGACTGGCCGCAGTACAAAGTGACCGGTTCGTATCAGGGAGAGGTGGAGTGGCTTAAGGAAAACTACCGGAAGCGCCTCGACTGGATGAACACTAATATCAACGCGCTCTAAATGGCCGAAAAGCCGGATTTCATCAGGATAAGGGGGGCGAAAGCCAACAACCTTAAGAATATCGACGTGGACATCCCGCGCCGGAAGATGACCGTCATCACCGGCCTCAGCGGTTCCGGCAAATCATCCCTCGCCTTCGACACCATCTATGCCGAAGGCCAGAGGCGTTACCTCAACACCCTCTCACCGTACGCCAAACACTTCATCGGCATACTCGAGAAGCCGGCCGTGGAGAGCATCGAGGGCATCAGCCCCATAATCGCCATAGGCCAGAAGACCACCGGCACCAACCCGCGTAGCACGGTGGGCACCATCACGGAGATCTACGATTTCCTCCGCCTGCTCTACGCCCGGGCGAGCACCGCTTATTCGCCAGTCACCGGCGAGGAGATGGTAAGTTACACGGACTCGCAGATCGTGGACCTCATCCTTAAGGAATACGACGGAGTCAAGTGCATCCTCCTCTCGCCGCTGGTCCGCGGCCGCAAAGGCCACTACCGCGAGCTTTTCGACAATCTGCGCCGTAAAGGCTTCCAGCAGGTGCGCATCGACGATGAAATCACGGACCTGTCGGATGTGGAGGAGTTGGACCGCTACAAAAACCACTTCATCGAGCTTGTCGTGGACAAGCTGAAGCCCGGTGAGGGCGACCTCCAGCGCATACGCGCTTCCGTGCAGACTGCACTGAGTATGGGCAAGGGCTCCGTGGCCGTGCTGGACTTTGAAACCGGCGAACTCAGGCACTTCTCCCGCCATCTGGTGGACCCGAAGAGCGGCGTGTCGCTGCAGGAGCCGGCCCCGCACACCTTCTCGTTCAACTCGCCCGAAGGCTGCTGCCCGCACTGCAAGGGCCTCGGGATGATAGTGGACGTGAATATGGACAGCATCATCCCGGACAGGACGGTGAGTGTGGCGGAGGGGGCGATCGTTCCCCTGGGAAGGGTGCGCGAGAACCGCAAGTTCGACGTGGTCCGCGCCGTGGCCCGCAAGATGGGATTCTCGCTCTACGACCCCATCGGCACCATCCCTGACGAAGCGGTGAGCACGCTCGTCTATGGCTCTGAGGAGTACTTCCGGATAGGGGAGGGCAGCCTCGCTGAGAGCGTGACCTGGCCCGGCGTGCTGGACGACATAGACGAAAAGATTGAATGCCCTGTCTGTCACGGCACACGCCTCAGGGAAGAAACCAACTACTTCAAGATAGACGGAAAGACGATAGCGGAAGTCAGCGCGATGGAAATCAGCGACCTCCGGAAATGGCTGGATACCCTGCCCGGCAAACTCAAGGGGAAGGCGAAGGCGGTCTCGCACGACATCCTTAAGGAACTCACGGACCGCGTGGGCTTCCTGGTGGACGTGGGGCTGGAGTATCTGACTCTGGACCGCGCGTCGTCGACCCTTTCCGGCGGAGAAAGCCAGCGCATCAGGCTCGCGACCCAGATAGGCTCGCGCCTGGTCAACGTCATTTATATCCTGGACGAACCGTCCATAGGCCTGCATCAGAGGGACAACCGCAAACTGATCGGCTCGCTGAAGAAACTGCGCGACGAAGGCAACACCGTGATAGTGGTGGAGCACGACGAGCAGACGATGGAAGCGGCGGACTGGATAGTGGACGTGGGCCCCGGAGCGGGCGAAGAAGGCGGGCGGATCTGCTACTCCGGTCCGGCCAGGGAGGTGCGCAGCGCCGTGGAGACTCCGAAGGAGCGTCGTCGCGGAAACGGCAAGACTATCGAACTGCAGGGAGCGGGCGGGAATAACCTGAAGAATGTGGACGTGACCTTCCCGCTGGGATGTATGATAGGCGTAAGCGGAGTGTCCGGCTCGGGCAAATCGTCGCTTGTGCTGGAGACTCTGATGCCCCTGCTCAGGAAGCAGAAGGCTCTCCCGTACAGGCATATTTTCGGGGCGGGGAATATCGACAAAGTCATCGAAGTGGACCAGGCGCCGATCGGGCACAGCCCGCGGTCGAATCCCGCGACCTTCACCGGCGTCTTCGGCGATATCCGCGCGCTCTTCGAGCAGACGCCGGACGCCAAGGTCCGCGGATTCAAGGCGGGCCGCTTCTCC
>JAFYIK010000055.1 GCA_017538685.1 Bacteroidales bacterium
CACTGGGCGTTGGCGCTCAGGGTTTCCGTGCGGCGGGAGGCCTCGAAGTCCTTGATATTCACATATCCTTCCCACGCGCCCTTGCGGCCGAGCGGGTCGTTGTAGTCTTCGATGAAGCCGTTGATGAAATCCACGGTGCCGACCGTGTCCTTCACCCATTCGATGTTGAACTCGTCCCACACGCGGAGGTCGCCGGTCTCGTAATACCTGACCAGCAGCGCCAGGGCCTGTTTCTGGATGTCGTTCTCGGCCACCATCGCGGCCTTCGTGAGTTCTTCGCAGATCTGGCTGATCGCCCCGTCGTAGATGCCGCCCTTCATCCAGGGAAGTTCCACGACCTTGCCGTCCTGCTTCACGACCTTGGTGTTAAGGCCATAAGCAATCGGATGCGGGTCACCCTTGACTTCGATGCTCTCGTAGTACTTCTCAACGTCCTCGCGGGAGACTCCTTCGTAGAAGTTCACGGCGGAGAGCTTCACGATATCGCCCGTCGTCTCGGTCGAACGGCGCTGAAGGCCCTTCGTCGCGTCATAGACATATTCGGCAATCGCCGCATCTTCGCCCACCGCTTTCAGAAGGCCCTCGAAATACTCGCGTCCGCACTCCGGGAAGAACTTATCCTCGGCGTAGTGGTGATGCACACCGTTGGAGAAGAACACACGCTTGGCATAGACCACGAAAGCGTCCCAGTCCTCACCCGCGCGTTCACCTTTATAATTATTAAGGATATTCTCGAGGGCGTGCCTGAGGGGGATGTTCCCTGCGGAGTTCTGGTCCCAGAGAATGTCGCGCCCCCATTTCGCGGCTTCGGCGAGATGGTAGGCGTATTCTTTCTGCTGGAGAGTCAGATTCTCCCAGCCGGGAATGGTGTACCTCATCACTTTGAGGTCGGCGAATTCGTCCACCAGATAGCGGAATCCCTCCACCTTGTCGTTCTTAACAGTACAAGAAGCCATAATCAGTGCTGCCCCGAGGCAGAATGCTATTGTTCGTTTCATACTACAAATATGGCACTTTTATGGAAAATAATGTTATCTTTGAGAAGGTATGACAAAGAACAAGAAACAATCCGATGTCCTCGAGGACCTGAAAAACAAAGAGGACAAGAAGGCCCGCAAAAAGGAACTGAAGAAGCTGGTGGTCTACGAAGCGATTATGAAGCCCAAGTATGAGGAAGGGTTGAAATAATCCGAAAAGATTCCTATCTTTGCAATAATAAACCAGGGGTTCTGCCGCAAGGCAGGACTCTCTTTTAGTTGACAAAACACCAAACCAGTTATGGCAGAAGTACATTATATGAGTCAGGATGGACTCGAGAAACTGAAGAAAGAGTTGGAAGAAGCGCTCGCGCAGCGCCCCGTCATCGCGGCCCAGATCGCTGAGGCCCGTGAGAAGGGTGACCTCTCGGAGAATGCCGAGTATGAGTCGGCCCGCGAGGCACAGGGTCTTCTTGAACTTAAGATCGCGAACTTGAAAAACATGATCACCAACGCGAAGGTGCTGGACGCCTCGCAACTCAGCACGGACAAGGTGCAGATGCTCACGACGGTCGTTGTGGAGAACCTCTCCGCTAAGACCAAGATGAAGTTCAGCATCGTGGGCGAGTCGGAAGCCGACTTCAACAAGGGCAAGCTCGCCGCCACGACCCCGATTGCCAAGGCCCTGATAGGCCATGGCGTGGGCGAGATCGTGGAGGCCCGGGTGCCCGCCGGTGTCCTTAAGTTCAAGATCCTCGAAATAAGTCTCTAGCCCTATGACTATCTTCACCCGCATCGCGAAAGGTGAGATTCCTTCGTACAAGGTGGCCGAAAGCGAAGACTTCTACGCTTTCCTGGACATCAACCCCCTTGCTGAAGGGCACACCCTCGTCATCCCCAAGAACGTGGAGGACGACTATATTTTCAATCTGGACGAAAAGACCTACGAAGGCCTTTGGGCTTTCGCCCGCAAGGTCGCGGTTGCCCTGAAGGCGGCCGTGCCCTGCAAGAGGGTGGGAGTCGCCGTGCTCGGGATGGAAGTGCCGCACACGCATATTCATCTTGTGCCGCTTCAGACCGAAGGCGACCTCGATTTCCGCAAGAAGCGCCCGGTCGTGTCCGATCAGCGTAAGGCCGAACTGGCCGCAGCAATCCTCGCCGAATATGAGAAGCTTTAGAATCATCGCGCTGGGCGCTGTCCTGGCGCTTTTCGCATCCTGCGCTCCGAAAGCGCGCATTTCGATGACGGTGGATGGTGCGCCTGAGGCGAAACTCGCCGTGCACAAACTCAATGTGGGCATCACCGAGCTGCTGGATTCGGTGAAGACGGACGCTAAAGGCCGTTTCACATACAGCCTTCCAGTCGCGAAGGGCCAGCCAGAGTTTATCTACATTTTCAAGGGTGATACACGCCTCGCCGCTCTGCTTCTCGAAGCGGGCGAAAAGGCTGTGGTTGAGGCTGACACTCTCGGTAATTACACCGTTGAGGGCTCTGAAGGCTCGGCGGAACTGGCCGGAGTGGAGAAGGCCTATGCCGACTTCATCAGGGAAATCACTTCCGCTGAGGCCGGCGCGGCCACTAAAGTGTATGTGCGCTATTATCGCGAGAGACTGGCTTATGTTCTCGGTCATCAGCGTTCCCTGGCGGTCGTGCCCGTGCTTTTCCAGAATCTTTCTCCGGAACTGCCCGTCTTCAGCCAGTCCACTGACGCATTTCTTTTCAAGTCTACGGCCGACACTTTGAAGACCGTGTACCCGGATTCGAAGTATGTAAAGGCGCTGGAAACCGAGGCGGAAAGGCGTATGAATATGATGAATTTCGAGAATGCCCTGCGCAATGCGGAGCAGAGGGGTTTCCCGGATATCGTCCTGCCTGACATCAATGCCGACAAGATCTCTCTTGTGGGCGTGGATGCCAAGGTCATTCTGCTTCATTTCTGGGATGTGGACGATGCCGAGCAGAAGCTCTTCAACCTCGACGTGCTTCTTCCGCTCTACGAAGCTTATCACACGAAAGGTCTTGAGATCTATGCCGTAGGCGTGACCGCGGACAAAGCCCTCTGGGCTTCGGTCGTGAAGAATCAGAATCTGCCCTGGATAAATGTCTGCGATGGCTTCGGCGCCGCTTCGCCCGCCGTCCGTCTCTACAACCTCCAGACCCTCCCGACCTCCATCCTCATCGCGGACGACGAAATCTCCTCCGCCCGTATCGACGGCGAGGCCGCCCTGCGCCGCGAACTCGCCCGAATCTTGAAGTAAAGGCTGATAGCCGCGTGGGGGCTAAGTCCCTCATTATTAGTAGCTTATATAAATTAGGTCTCCCAAAAACGGGAGACCTAATTTACGTAATTGGCTGACACTCAATGAGATATCCCCCACGCGTTTTTTTGACGGGGCAAACAACAAGATCCCGGAAAGTTACCAGAGCTTTTTGCGGGAGACGGTGGCGACGAAGTCTTTGAGGTAGAAGGGTTCGAAATAGGCGAGGTTTTCGAAGGCGAGGGCTTCGAGTTTCGCGAAAGCGAGGGGCGCCATCGAGGCGGCGTCGGCGACGAGTTCGGCGAAAACAAATTCGGGGCGGTTCAGAACTTCGCGGCATTTCAGGGCGCCGTCCCCTACGAACAAGATCCGGCCATCGGGGAGGTCGGAAAATGACTCCGGCCCTTCGACCACCACCGGGCCGATCTCGGTCCGGCGCTCGCCGGAGGGACTATAAACCGCCGAATAAACCTCCATCCTGCGGGCGTCGATCATAGGGACTATTGCATTGCACCCGTCGGGCACGAGCCCGCCGGAAATGGCCTTCGCGACTACTATATCTGGCGTGGACACGCTGATCAGCGGGATGCCCGCGCCGAAGCACAGGCCTTTTGCCGTGGATGAACCCACTCGGAGTCCGGTGTAGGAGCCGGGGCCGGTGCTGACGCAGACCGCGGCGCAGTCGGACACCTTCAGCCCGCGTTCGTCGAGCACCTCGCTGACAAAGGGCGCGGTGAGGGCTGCGTGCTCCCGGCCCCCGGCGCTCTCACGATACGCCACCACCTCTCCCTCTTCGGCCAGGGCGACCGAACAGAGCGAGGCGGAAGTCTCGATCAGGATTATCCTAGATTTCCTGGATGCCATTGCTTATCTTGGTAAAAAGGCCTTCGAGATAGGGGAATACCAACTCGGTGAGTTTATTGATCCACGCGTAGATCACCGAATCCTGCATAAACTGGGTGTTCAGCTGGAGATACTTTTCATTCACGTCGTTGAAGAGCACGAACAGGATGCCTAGCACAAGGGCGGTGTTGAAGATGGCGATAACGAAACCGAGTATACGGTTAAGCCAGCCCAGGGCTATCGCGTCCACCACTTTTGAAATCACCTTGGCGACCAGGTTCATCACCAGCACGCAGATAATGATCACCACCACGAAAGAAATGATATAAAGCACGGTGGGGGAGTTCACGGTAATCCACTGCGAAAGCCAGGTCCCGACTTTGTCTGCAAACAGGTACGCCAGGTATGCGCTCAGGAAAATCGAGAGCAAAGCGGCAAGCTGCTCGATGAATCCTTTCGTTATTCCCCTGATAATTGCGGGAATAAAGATTACCAGCAGAATGATGTCCAACACGCTCATATCCTTATTTGTATTTGGCCTTGATTTTTGTTAAATTTGTAGGCTCAAAATTAGGTAAAAAAAATGACTTTTAAAGAGTATAAGGGTTTGGACCTCGTGCAGACATCGGCAGAGGTGTTGGAGAGGTGGAAGAAGAACCACGCCTTCGAGCGTTCGCTCGAGGTCAGGGAGGGAGCTCCCGAGTTTATCTTCTTCGAAGGTCCGCCCAGCGCGAACGGTATGCCCGGCATACACCACGTAATGGCGCGCAGCATCAAGGACGCCGTCTGCAGGTACAAGACGCAGAGCGGTTTCAAGGTCCGCCGCCGCGCCGGCTGGGATACCCACGGCCTTCCCGTGGAGCTCGGAGTGGAGAAGAAGCTCGGC
>JAFYIK010000056.1 GCA_017538685.1 Bacteroidales bacterium
AAGCGGCCGACCACTTAGAGGAAGTCGGTGTCCCAAGGGCAGATGTAGCCCATATCGCCGGTGTGCAGCCAGCCATCCACGATGGTCTCGGCAGTGGCCTTCGGATTCTTCCAGTAACCGGCCATAACGTTCTCGCCGCGGATGACGATCTCGCCCTTGGTGCCGATAGGAACTTCCTCGCCCTTGTCGTCGCAGATCTTGCAGTCCATAGGCTTCACGATACGGCCTGACGAACCGAAGATGGCGTGTCCGGGAGAGTTGGCGCAGATGATAGGGGTCGCCTCGGTCAGGCCGTAGCCCTGGAACATAGGCATACCCACTGCGCAGAAGAAACGCTGGAGCTCGATGTCGAGCAGGGCGCCGCCGCCCACGAAGAACTGCATACGGCCGCCGAAGCTCTCGCGGACCTTCTTGAAGAGGATCTTGTCGAAAAGCCACACGAGGGGCTTGCGCCAGAATGTGCCGCCCGTACCGCGGTTGTAATACTCTTTATTGTACTTGATTGCGTTCTTGACTGCGAAGTTGAAGAGTTTCTCGGTGGTCTTGCCCTTGGCCTTGATACCCGTCTCGATGTTCTTCTTGAAGTTACGGGCGAGAGCAGGCACGGAAAGCATCACGTGCGGCCTGGTCTCCTGGAGGGCCAGAGGGATGTTCTTGAGGGTGGCGAGGGCGTTCTTTCCGATGGGAACGAATGCGATGCTGCCGCCGTAGGACATCATAGTGTACATACCGGCAACGTGTGCGAAGCAGTGGTCCAGAGGGAGGATGATGAGCATAACGTGATTCTCGCCGATGTTGATCACGCTCGAGCCCTGGGCGACGTTCGCGGTATAGTTGCGATGAGTAAGCAGGATACCCTTCGGGTCTGCGGTGGTTCCGGATGTGTAGCTGATATTAGCATAGTCGTCCGGTCCGACAGACTGATAACGGTTCACGAAAGCCTTTTCGTTTGTCTTCAGGAACTCTTCACCCATCTTCATAACCTCGGACATCCTGATTTCAGGCTCCTTGAGGCCGTCTACGAAGAATGCCGTGTCGTCGAAGACTATGACTTTCTTGATATCCGGGCATTCGGGGAGGGCCTCACGAATCCTGTTCAGATGGTTCGCGGACACGAGAACCCACTTGCTTTCAGAGTGCTTGATACGGAAGACGATGTCTGCCGTGCTGCCGAGGTTCACCGAAAGGGGAATATCCGTGGCTCCGGCGTACATTGCGCCGAGCTCGGCGAGGATCCACATCGAACGGCTTTCGGAAAGAAGGGCGATCTTGTCGCCTTTCTCAAGGCCGAGGGCCATAAGGCCTGCGCCAATCTTGTAAGCCGTCTGCCGGGTCTGTTCCTGGGTGATTTCCTTCCACTCACCGTCCACTTTCTCACGAAGGTAGACATTGTTGGGGAACTGGTGAGTGTACTTCTCGACGAAGTCGATGATAGTAATTCTTTTTTCTGCCATATCTAAATGATTATTTTTTTGCTGAGAAAAGTCCGAACATCTGGGCGTCGATCATATCCGTGATCTTCGCGAAATCTTCGGGATTGTTTCCAAACTTGATATTATCTGCATCGACAATCAGGAGATTGCCGTCATAGTCCTTGATCCAGTTTTCATATTTCTCATTAAGTCCGGTCAAGTAATCAATTCTTATGCCCTTTTCGTACTCGCGGCCGCGCTTCTGGATCTGCGCCACGAGATTCGGGATGCTGGAGCGGAGATAGATCATAAGATCCGGGTTGCCCACCAGCGACATCATAAGGTTGAAGAGATCCGAGTAATTGTCGAAGTCCCTCGTGCTCATCAGGCCCATATCGTGCAGGTTAGGGGCGAATATCTTCGCGTCTTCGTAGATAGTCCTGTCCTGGATGATCACTTCGTCCGTCCTGCTGATGTCCACCACGTCCTTGAAACGCTTGTTCAGGAAGTAGATCTGGAGGTTGAACGACCAGCGCTCCATATCCTCATAGAAGTCCGACAGATAGGGGTTGAAGTCGACGGATTCGAATTTGGGAGTCCAGCCATAGTGTGCTGCAAGCATCTTTGTGAGGGTGGTCTTACCGCTTCCGATGTTTCCCGCAATAGCTATATGCATACTTATCTCTTTTAAAAAGTCCTCAAAGTTAGTGAATATTTCCCTATTTAAAAAGTCCGAACAATTCCGCGTCCACTTTGTCCGTGACGAGGGCGAAATCTTCCGGACGGTTTTCGTAGTCCAGCCCGTCGCCGTCGATAATCAGCAGGCGGCCTTTGTAATCCGCAATCCACTTCTCATACAACTCGTTCAAGCCTCCCAGGTACTCCAGGCTCATACTCTGCTCGTAGTCCCTGCCGCGCTTGCGGATCTGCGAGACGAGGTGCGGCACGCTCGAGCGGATGTAGATCAGCAGGTCCGGCAGCTTCACCAGCGACATCATCAGATCGAAAAGGTCCATATAAGTGGCAAAGTCGCGGTCGGACAGATTGCCCATACGGTAATTGTTCTGCACGAAGATCTGCACTCCCTCCAGGATAGTCCTGTCCTGGATGATCACGCCCTTGTTCTTCGCTATCTCGAGGGTGTCCCTGAAGCGCTGCGCGAGGAAATAGACCTCCAGGTTGAACGACCAGCGCTGGATGTCGGAATAATAATCTTCCAGATAGGGGTTGTAGGTGACGGATTCGAAGCGGGGAGTCCAGCCGTAGTACTCGGCGAGTTTGCGCGTGAGGGTGGTCTTTCCGCAGCCGATGTTTCCTGCTATTCCGATGTGCATATAATGTCCGTGGTTTGCAATCTCACAAATTTACTGAAAGTTTTGCTATTTTTGCCTTCAGCCAAACAGAGTTATCCACAAATGCTGAACATCCGCGCTTTCGTCTTCAATCCCTATCAGGAGAACACCTATATCCTCACCCTCGACGACTCCTCCGAGGCAGTAATCGTGGACCCGGGCTGCACGCCGGGGCGGGAGCAGGATCAGCTGCTGGCCTACCTGGATTCTAAGGGCATAAAGCCCACGGCGGTGCTCCTGACGCACGCCCATCCCGACCATATAGGGGGCGTCCGGGCGCTGCAGGCGCGCTACGCGATCCCGGCCTACCTCTGCGAGGCCGAGAAGACGGTGTTCAAGCTGGATTTCAACACAACGCCGGTGGAAGACGGGCAGAAGCTGGACCTCGCCGGCCTCAGCTTCGAGGTCATCACCACGCCGGGGCACACCCCGGGCGGCGCGTGCTACTATCTGCGCGGGCAGAAGGCGATCTTCACCGGCGACACGCTCTTCCGGGGCACGATCGGCCGCACGGACCTCCCCGGCGGGGACTACGACTCCCTGATAGTCTCCGTAATGGACAAAATAATGGGGCTGGACGGCGACGTGGAGATTTACCCCGGTCACGGCCCAGCCTCATCGATTTCGGATGAGCGGAC
>JAFYIK010000057.1 GCA_017538685.1 Bacteroidales bacterium
ACGTCTACGATCATACCGCCCTTCGTGCGGGTCTTCACATAGCCCTTGACGATCTCGTCCTTCTCGAAAGCCTCGCTGACGCGGTCCCAGGACTTGAGAGCGCGGGCCTTCTTGTGTGAAAGCACGAGCTGGCCCTTCTTGTCCTCGGCCGACTCTACGAATACTTCAACCTTGTCACCGACCTTGAGATCAGGGTTGTAGCGGAAATCCGCTGCAGAAATGACACCCTCACTCTTACCGCCGATGCTGACGATAACTTCGCGCTTGTTGATCTCGGTGACTTCACCTTCGACTACTTCATTCTCAACGACCTTGTTGAGTGTGGCATTGTAAGCGTCCTCGACAGCTGTCTTATCCTCTGTCGCATAGACTCCGCCCTGCTCGAAAGCTTCCCAATCGAAATCTTTCGGATCGATCGACGCATTGAGGCGTGCGGGTTTGACTTCTTCTGCCTTTGCAACCTTCTTGGCCTTCGGGGCCTCCTCCACTGCGGGAGCTTCCTCCACGACGGGAGCAGTTTCCTCTACGGGAGCCTCTACGGGTGCTTCTTCGACTGCTGCTGCCTCCATCACGGGGGTCTCGACAACGGGAGTTTCCTCCTTCTTGACAGCCTTCTTACGGGTTGCGGGTTTCTTTGTTTCTTCTGCCATAATGTGTGGCAATGATAATTAAAGGGTTAAACTTAAACACAGGCTTCCCCCGCGCGCGGCGGAAAAAGCGGGCAAATGTAGCAAAAGTTTTTTACCTTTGCAACTATATGTCGTTCAAAGAGATACTTGGAAGATATTCAACCGCGACGGTCGGGCTTCTGTTCATAGCCCTGGGTATCGCCTTCGCCGTGCAGTCCAACCTTGGAGTCAGCGCCCTGAACGGAGTTCAATACGCCTTCGCGGTGAAATATCCACGCTTCTCTTTCGGCGATTTCAACTTCGGGCTCTTTTCGCTTCTGATCCTGGTGCAGCTCGCAGTGCTCCGCAAGGATTTCCAACTGATCGATCTGCTCCAGCTCGTGGCGAACGCACTCCTTGGCTATATGGTCGACAATTTCGTGTGGACCTTGAACCATCTGGGACTGGTGCCGGACACCCTGGAACTCCGCTTCTTCTACATCCTGGTCAGCTGCATCGTGACGGCCTTCGGCGTGTCGGTGGAGGTGGCGGCGAAAGCGTGGATGCTCCCTGCGGAAATGACGGTCAACGCTTTCACCCGTGCATTCGGAGGCAAGTTCGGAAACAATAAAGTGATAATGGACTGCACCCTTCTCGTGATATCCGGCATTCTTTGCCTGGTGTTCTGGAAAAATATCCTCGGTCCCGGAGACCAACCGATCCTGGGAATCGGAACGCTGGTTTCTGCGGTGGCCGTGGGCCTTATGATGAGGCTCACGGATCCGCTTGTCAACAGATTCGTCATCCGGTCCAGAGCCAGGAAAATCTACAGGTTCAGAGATTAAAGCCCTCGAGCGAGACCTGGGGCTGGCCCTTGCAGTCGGCCTTCGCGATCTCCACCGTGAGCGCGCGGCTCTCGCCCGGCATCAGATGCACATAATTGTCCGACCAATACGCCGGCAGCACCCTCTCCCCGTCAGCATCGCGCACCACGGCGTGCAGCATCAGCGCGGGCACCTCACCGATGTTGGCGATATAGTAAGTCACCTTCCACTCTTCGCCCTCATCCTCGATATCCCCGCCTGTGCTCACGGTCGCGAGCGGCAACTCGTTCAGTGCGCGGAAGTCGTACTCCTCCCTGCCCTGCACATAGAAATTCGTGCCCACGGTGCGGTCGTTTTCCGCCAGCTCGAGCCGCAGATAGCACACCTCGCCGGAGCTTTCGGGGAACGGCAGCCGGGCCACCTCCACCGTGCTGTCCTCCGCCGAAGCGATGGCATAAGTCTGCAGGCTGATCTCCTTCCCCCACATATCCAGCCACTGCGCCGCCACCTTCAACACGGGATGCTCCCCCGCGCTCACGTTCACCACCTCGACCGTCTTCGCCAGGGGGTTGTACTGCACGTGCAGCGGTTCGCAGCCCTTCTTGCAGCCGAAGTACGACGCGGTGGGGTCGAACCAATAGTCGTAGGTGCTCCAGACCATCGACGGCCACGCCGGATGGCTCATCCACAGCAAAAGTCCACGGCGGTCGCGGCTGCGGCCCTCGAAGATGGCACGGTAGCCGTCGTAGTTCACCCACTGCGCCAGCTTGCAGAACTGCTCGGCGCTCTCCGGCCATCCGAACGCGCGCTCCACCGCTTCGTTGACCGTGCGACAGGTCTGTGCGGACGCGAGCACGAAGTCGTGCAGGCCCCAGGCGTCGTTCTGCGGCCATAGATGTTCGGCCGACAGCATACGGGCGAGGCTTTCGTAGTTCAGAATATTGGGCATTCCGCGCTCGCTGTGGATGCGGTCCTGGCCCCAGAGGCCGAAGGTCTCGGTCGGGTACTTGAAGTTGTAGGGGCCGTAACCGCTGACCAGCCCGGTCGCGGAATGCGGGATGTAGAGCATCCCCGGATGCAGGGTCTGCACCGTGCGTGCGAGGGCCGAATCGAGGATTGCGGGCGGCATACCTTCGTTGCGGCCGCAGTAGAGACCGATCGAAGGGTGACGGCGGATGCGGCGGATGAAATCGTCCGCGTTGGCCATAAACATCGCTTCGTCGGCCGGGTCCGGGCCGTCCGCCGGGTTAGCGAGCCAGAAGTCCTGCCATATCATTATGCCGTGGCGGTCGCAGGCGTCGAAGAACGCTTCAGCGCCCGTCTGGCCTACCCAGTTGCGTATCATAGTGAAGTTCTGCCCGGCGTGCAGCCTCACGGCTATGTCGTACTCCCGCTCGCCGTAGCGCAGCAGCAGCTCGGGGAAGCCCCAGTTGCCGCCCTTGCCCATAAAGCGCCGGCCGTTGACATATAGCGTCAGGCGCCCGCCTTCGTCGGACCACGTCATCTGGCGTATGCCGGCGCGGAAGGTGGTGCGGTCGCTCACCCGCCTGCCGTCGTAAGCCACCAGCGACACGTTCTGCAGGCACTGCCGGCCATAGCCGTTAGGCCACCACAGCTCCGGATCGCGGACATCCACGGTGGTGGTGAGGTCGCGCGATTCGCCCGGGGCGAGGTTTTCCTTGATGGTGAACGAGCAGCCGCCGAACTTGCCGGTCAGCACGGCCGTTTTCTTCTTGCGCGAGGAGTTCGTCACGGTCGCGCCCACGGTCACCTTCGCGTGGGTGGTGTCCGGCAGGTTGAGCTCGCTGCGGAAGATGGGGTCGCTGATCGAGAGACAGCCGGTGCTGGTGATGAACACGTCGCCCCAGATGCCGATGTCGCGCCCGGGGACGGTGGGGATCCAGTCCCAGCCCACGGTCGGGTGGAAGGTGGGGTTGTCCAGGCCGAGTATGCCGCCGTTGCCGACGTGGTGCTGCAGGTCCACCGGGTGTACTTCGCCCGGGTTGGCGTTCGGGATTATCCTCACAGCCAGGCAGTTCTGCTTGCGGACTATGTCGGTGACGTCGAATTTCGCGCGGGTAAAGGCGCCTTCGATCAGGCCGAGGCGTTTGCCGTTGAGCCAGACTTCGGCCTTCCAGTTGATTCCGTCGAAGTTCAGCCACACCTTGTCGCCCACGAATCCAGGGGGCACGCCGAACTCATCCCTGTACCAGAACTCGGAGTTGAAGAGCGATTCGGGGATGAGGTTGATGTTTTCGTCGTAGGTCGGCTCGGGGTATTCGCCGGCATTTACGAAACTGGTGAGGACTGTGCCGGGGACGGTCGCGCGCAGCCATTCGTTGTCGTCGAAACGGCGGGAACTGATCTGCTGGCCGGTGGCTTCGACTTCCGACGCCCGCTGGAGGGTCCAGCCGTCGCCTTTGAGGTCCAGCCTGGCATTGCTGTCCGGCGAAAGGGTTATCAGGATGAGGGCAGTGATTAATGACAGCATCTTTTAAACGTATTTTCCGAGCCTCAACCAGTGACGGTAGCCCCAGACAGCGGCGGAGACATACACCGCCGAGAGTCCGGCCATCCAGTACAGGCCCTGGGTCAGACAAAGGATTATGGTAAGGCTGTCCGCGACTATCCAGATCAGCCAGTTTTCGAGGTAAGAGTTCGCAAGCCACCAGCAGCCCACCACGCCGAGGATTCCCACTATCCCGTCCATCACGGGGGCAGGGTCGCCGAGGATTCTCAAGACTTGAATCAGCGCCGTGCCGGCTGTCAGCGTTATGAGTATGCTGATTATGCAGATCCGCTTGGAAGGTTTGTTAAGGTGCAGTTCGCCGTCTTCCACTTTTCGGGAGTCCCTGAGCCAGGCGTAGAGGCCCCAGATGGCCATCAGGATATAGTAGACGTTGAGCCCGAAGTTCGCCCACAATCCCTTCGCGAAGAAGGTGATCGCGGCGGCTATGCAGCAGAGGATGTCCACAACCCACATCCAGTTGCTCTGCCTGACTTGAAGCCAGACGTAGACGAGCCCCGTGACGAGGGTAAAGATTTCCAGGACTTGCAGAAACATACTGCAAATTTAACCGAAATAAGTTATCTTTACATCCTAGTTATGGCCAG
>JAFYIK010000058.1 GCA_017538685.1 Bacteroidales bacterium
CCTTGGAGAAGAGCTCATAGGCTCCCATAGCGAGTTCGGAGCAGTAGGTGAGGTCGAACGCGATAGGATCCTGGCAGCGGACGTCGTAGCCGATTTCGATAGGACGGGTCTTGATCTTGAGGCCTATCTGCTTGAATTCCTTCTCGAGGATGTCGTTGAAGAGGACGGCCTTCGAGATCTTACCGAGCTCCGGCTGTCCGTGCTCGTCGTAAGTCATCGTCACGCCGGCATTCTTGATTTCCTGAGGATCGAGATCGTGGAAAACGCCTTCAGCGACCACCACGGTTCCGTAAGGGATGCCGAGAATCTTGCGCTTGAGGATGGCCGAGATTGCGAGCTTGACTATCTTGTCCAGGTTGATCTCAGTTTTGTTGAACATCTCGGGGATGATGGTCATAGGGCAGTGAGTTGCTTCGCCGATACCGAGGGCGAGGTGGCCTGCGCTGCGACCCATAGCGGAAATGAGCAGCCAGTTGCCGCTGGTGCGTGCATCCTCATACACGGTGCGTGCGATGTGCGCTCCTTCGTCCTTCGCGGAGTTGAATCCGAAGGTCGGGGTGTTCTCCGGCAGAGGGAGGTCGTTGTCGATGGTCTTGGGGATGTGGATGTTCGCGATAGGGTATTTCTTCTCGGCGAGGAACTTGGCGATGCGGTTCGCCGTGCTTGCGGTGTCGTCGCCGCCCACGGTCACGAGGAGCTTGATGTCGTTGTCCTTGAAGAGGGCGAGATTGAAGTTGTTCTCAAAGTCTTCCGGAGTGGGTTTGAAACGGCTCATCTGGAGATAGCTTCCACCCCTGTTGAAGTAGGCGTCCGCCTTGAAGAAGTCCAGGTCTTCGGTGCGCGGGTTCTTGCTGAAGAGTCCGCTGTAGCCGCCGTGGAGGCCTATAACGCGATAACCATTGGAGAGGAAGGTCTTGGCGACCGAACACACGACGGTGTTCATACCCGGAGCCGGGCCGCCGCCGCAAAGAATGATAACTGATCCTTTCATTTGAGTATTTGTTTAGTACTTAGTTTCTGACTAACCTACAAATTTAACTTATTTCCGTAAAATTGTGAAATCCCACGGGCCTGCCTCCGCCATCACCTCGGAGCCGAAGGCTCTCGGGGCCTCCGGGGGGATCCTGAGGCAGGCCGAGGCCGGCTTGTCGGAGAAGTTCGCGAAGATAATCACCGTCTGCTTGCCGTCGTGGCGTATGAAGGCGAAATGCCTGCGCATATGGAATCCGAGCGCGGCTTTCTGGAAGTAGCAGAGGTCGAAGTTCTCCGCCCCGGCCAGTTCTTCGCGCAGGTTCAGCACACGGCGGTACACGTCCAACACCTTCTGCTGGTGCTCCATCAGGGGAGCGAGAGGGTCGATATGGCGCTGGTCGTCGAAGATGCTGGTGCGCCCGGCAGCTCCGTCGTGGGCCGCTTCTCCAAGCTCCTGGCCGAAGTAGAGCATAAACGGGCAGGGGTAGAACAGCGCCGACACGGCAAGCGCGGCATAGCCCTTCTCCGCCGAGCCGGCGAACCACGGGGATGCGAGCCTCTGCTCGTCGTGGTTCTCCAGGAAATTCAGCATATGGGGCTGCAGAGGGCCCAGCTTCTGCCACACTCCCGTGATGTCCCAGGCCTTGCCGGCGCCGGAAACAATCTCGCGCAGGGTGTCGTAGAGGCCCGATTTGTCGTAGAGATAATCGAAGCCTCCAGTGTAGATGAACCTGTCGTAGGAGGCCGTTTCGTAGACCTCGGCGATGAATTCGAGATTGGGGTAGGTCTGCTTGCTGCCGAGGATGAGGTAGCGCCAGAAGTCCAGCGGTACCAGCTCGGCCATATCGCAGCGGAAGCCGTCCACGCCCTTCGAGGCCCAGAAGCGCACGATTGCGAGCATACGGTCCCAGTTGTCCGCCCAGCCGTAGTCGATCTTGTCCGTGTCCGTCCAGTCGTAGTCGCAGCGGTGAAGGGTCTTGATCCCGCCGTGCGAATCCGAATACTCGGGGGAGACGTGATTGGGGATGAAGTCGATTATGACCTTCAGGCCGGCTTCGTGCGTACGCCTGACGAGGTCCTCGAACTCGCCCATACGATTGTCCTCGTTATCAGCGAGATAGGGGTTGACGTCGTAATAATCGATGATGGAATACGGAGAGCCAAGGTTGCCCTTCACGTAAGGCCTGCCGGTGGAGTGGCGGATAATGCCCGTGTACCAGATATGCGACACGCCGAGGGAGCGGAGGTAGCCAAAGGAAGCCTGGTCGAAAGCGGACATCCTGCCGCTGCGCCAGAGGCGCGTGAGTACCTGATATATGAGCATCCTACCTGTTCCTTCGTTTGAATTCGGCCACGGTCACCGCCGTAGCGACTGCAACATTCAGTGATTCGGCGCCGGGGCCTTCGGCATAGGTGGGAATCTTGATGCGGGCGTCCACGTGGGCCGAGACGGCCTCGCCGATTCCGAACGATTCGCTGCCCATCACGATCAGCCCTTCGGGCTTGAGGTCGGCGGCATAGATATCCGAACCGTCCAGGAAGGTGCCGTAGACGGGCAGACCGGCCGCGCGGAAGCTCTCGCAGAGCTGCGGGAGATCGCAGTAGGTCACCGTCTTACGGAAAACGGCGCCCATAGAAGCCTGGACCACCTTCGGGTTATACTGGTCTACCGTGTCCGGCGAGGCGAATATGCCATCGATGCCGAACCAGTCCGCTATCCTCATTATGGTCCCGAGGTTACCGGGGTCGCGCACGCTGTCCAGCTCGAGGAAAAGGCCCTTTCCGGCCGCGGCGGGTTTCGGGTCCGCTTTACGGATTACTGCCAGCACGGGAGAAGGGGAGTCCAGGGAGCTGATCCGCGCCATCTGCTGCTCGCCTATCTCCTCGCGCCGGAGTATTCTCTCTATCCTGAAACCGGATGCGAGAGCCTCCGAGACAAGCTTCTCGCCCTCCACCACGAAGAGGCCTTCGCTGTCGCGAAACTTCTTCGCTGCCAGGGCTTTTATCGCCTTGATTTCCGCTGAGGTCAACTTAAGCATAACGAGAGTGCTAATATACTCAATTATTTGCTAAATTTGTGCAGTTCGGCATATGAAAAAGACCCTCAGCACACTTATTCTTTTGGCAGGCCTTGCGGGGCTGGTCTCTTCCTGTGCGGCGCTCTCGAAAACGGAGCTTGCCCAGGACGAGTACATCCTCGATTCCTACAAAATAGAAGTCAGCGGAGATCCCTTCTTCAACGTGAGCGAACTCTCGCAGTATGTGAAGCAGAAACCGGCAAAGGCGCTGTTCCAGCGCAAGGCCGTTGTCCTTAACAAACGCGCCGCCGCCCAGTCGCGCGCCGCTATCAGCGAGCGCCTGACCAAGCTCGGCTACTACGATTCGAAGGTGGACACATCCATTGCCTATAAGGGCAAAAAGGCGAAGGTCACCTACCTGGTCGAACTCGGGCAGCAGATTCCTATCGACACCGTAATTCTGAAACTTCCCTCGGCAGACGAGTTCAAGGGCGATTTCCTCGCCGATTCATCGAAGATTCTGGTCCGCCAGGGCGACAAGCTCTCGGAGGTGGTGATGGAAGAGGAGATAGAGCGCAGCGTGGAGTCGCTGCGTGCGAAAGGCTACTACAACATAGACCAGTCGCAGTATCATTTCTATGCGGACACCAACGGCCGTGCGGGGAAAGCGGCGGTGATCTACGAGATCCCGTCCGTCATTCGCAAGTCGTACATAGGCAAGGTCTCCATAAGTTATCCTGAAGACCTTCAGTTCAAGAAATCGGTGCTTAAGGGAATGAATCTCATCCATCCCGGCGACCTTTATAATGCGGACAAGGTGTCCAACACCTATTCGAGGTTCTCCTCGCTCAGGGTATTCCAGAGCGTGGGAGTGAACCTGACTCCCGTGGACAGCACCACGGTGGACTGCAATATAGCCCTAACGAAATCCAAGCTCCAGGGCTTCAAGACAAATCTGGAAGTCAGCACGAATTCTTCCGGCCTGATAGGCGTCTCGCCCCGGCTCAATTACTACCACAAGAATATTTTCGGCGGAGGAGAGTGGCTGAGCATAGGCTTCAGCGGCAACTTCCAGTTTATGATCGACAGCGACACGCGCGCCACAGAAGTGGGTACATCCGCTTCGCTCAGTCTGCCGCGTTTCCTCGGTCTGGGCTACGAACGTTTCCAGGGATCCAACGTCCCCAGGACGGAGTTCAACCTGTCTTTCAGCCGCCAGAACCGCCCCGAGTACACCAGAAACCTCTTCTCGGGTTCCTTTGGTTACACAGGCATCTACCGCCGCAAGCTTTCTTACCAGGTCTATCCGCTTCAGATCAACCACGTAAGGCTTTTCGAGGTGACGAACGCCTTCTCCGAGCGTCTGGACAAGAATCCTTATATGAAGTATTCCTACCAGAGCCACTCCGACGTGGGTGTGGCCGGAACCTTCTACTATTCGAGCAGCCCGGAACCCATTCCGACCACCTCATACTACACCGTCAGGCTTCAGACCGATCTCTCGGGCAATGTAATCAGCCTCTTCAAGGGACTTCTTCCGGTGAACGAATTGGGACAGCGCCTCCTGTTCCACGCGCCGTTCTCGCAGTACGCCAAGATCGAGCTTGCGCTCGCCAGGGGCTACCGCTTCGGACTGGACGACGAGCAGGCGGTCGCCTTCAGGCTCCTCGCCGGAATAGGCCAGGCCTACGGCAACAACAGCACGGCGCTGCCTTATGAAAAGCAGTTCTATGCGGGCGGCGCGAGCGGGATGCGAGGCTGGCAGACGCGCTCGCTGGGCCCCGGCGCCGCCGCCCTGGACAAGACTTTCAGCATTCCCAGCCAGACCGGTGATATGAAGCTCGAAGCGGACGTCGAATACCGCTTCCCGATAGTGTGGATGCTTGAAGGAGCCCTTTTCGCCGAAGCCGGAAACGTCTGGGACACGCATTCAGGAGTGGATCTGGCCGCAGTCGCCGCCGACTATGGACTCGGCCTGCGGCTCAACGCCAACGTCATTCTGATCCGTCTGGATATGGGTGTGCGGTTGAGAGACCCTTCCGCCGCTACCAAATGGCTCGACCCCGTCACAGCTTTCAAGACCGGCGGCGTCGCACTTCACTTCGGAGTTGGTTATCCGTTCTAATTATTTCTTCGTATAATATTTTGGCCAACACGCAGCCAGATAGGCTTTGAGCGTGTCTTCGTGCTTGTTGGGCTGCGGCTCGTAGAAGACTCGGCCTTTGAAGGCGTCCGGGAGGAATTCCTGGTCCACGAAGTGACCGGGGAAGTCGTGGGCGTATTTGTAGCCGTCGGCATAGCCCAGTTCTTCCATCAGTTTGGTGGGTGCGTTGCGAAGGTGCAGGGGCACGGGCGCGGTTTTGTCCGATGCGGCGGCTTCGAGGGCAGCGTTGATGGCCATATATGCTGAATTGCTCTTGGGGGAGCTGGCGAGATAGATAGTGCATTCCGAAAGGGGAATACGCGCCTCGGGCATACCGATTACGTGCACTATCTGGAAGGTGCTGTTCGCAAGGAGGAGGGCGTTGGGGTTAGCGAGGCCTATGTCTTCCGCTGAGAGGATGCAGAGGCGGCGGGCAATGAAGAGCGGATCTTCTCCGCCGTCCAGCATACGGGCGAGGTAGTAGACCGCCGCATTGGGGTCCGAGCCGCGCACGCTCTTGATGAAGGCGGAGATTATGTCGTAGTGCATCTCGCCGTTCTTGTCGTAGATCGCGGTGCTCTTCTGCAGGCAGTCGTTGACCACCTTATTGTCTATCACTATCTCCTTGTTGCTGCCGAAGGAGTCCACGACCACTTCCAGGATATTCAGGAGCTTGCGTCCGTCGCCTCCGCTCTGACGCAGCAGGGCGTCGGTTTCCTTGACGACTATGTGCTTGTCCTTGAGTATCTCGTCCCGGGTCAAAGCCCTGTCCAGCAGGGTCAGAAGGTCTTCCTTCTCGAGGGATTTGAGCACATACACCTGGCAGCGGGAAAGAAGGGGAGAGATCACCTCGAATGAAGGATTCTCGGTCGTCGCGCCTATAAGCACCACCACGCCCTGCTCCACGGCCCCCAGAAGGGCATCCTGCTGGGCTTTGCTGAAGCGGTGGATCTCGTCGATGAACAGAATCGGAGCCTTGCCCGACCTGAAAAGGGATGTGGCTTTCGCCTGCTCGAACACTTCGCGTACTTCCTTCACGCCGGAACTCACGGCGGAGAGTGTGTAGAACTCACGGCCAAGGGCTTCCGCTATGATGCGCGCTAGGGTGGTTTTGCCCACTCCGGGAGGGCCCCAGAGGATGAATGAAGAGAGATTCCCGCTCTCAATCATATTGCGCAGGATACAGCCTTCGCCGACCAGGTGTTTCTGGCCCACATATTCGTCGAGACTCCTTGGTCTCATTCGCTCCGGGAGGGGAGGTAGAAGAGTCGTTGCTGGCATTGCGGTTTGATAGTTGGACAAAAATACGCAAATAATTCGTAACTTAGCATCTGTGACTAAACCTGCCTTCATAGCCGTGCTTACCGCGGCAGTCCTTCTTCTGGGCTGCCATCAGGCCTACGCCCAGCGCAGGGTGGAAAGAGCAGGAATAATCAATTCCCCCAAAGAATTCGGAATCGCTCTCGGAATCCAGCAGAGCGACCGTCAGGTCTATAATACCCTGCACCTCACGGCTGATATGGAGGGCATCCTGGACGCCACTGAGACCCAGCCGGGCATCAAGTTCACCTGGCTGCACCAGAACCAGATACGCGAGGGAATCATACGCGAGGATGTGAATTACAAGCTCTATTTCGGCGGCGGCTTCACCACCGGCTATGTGAGGGACAACGGCGCGCCGGGCCGCAATATGGGCCCGATACTCGGCCTCGCCTCGGGAGTGGGTGTGCTATTCCTTTTCCAGAACAATATCGACATCGGGATCACCTTCACCGGAGAGTTCGGATTCCAGCTCCGCGAGGACGAAACTTTCGGCACGCTGGACCTGTCGTGGTATGCCAACGGTGTGTACAAAGCCCTTATTCCGCAGATAACCCTTTACTATAGATTCAAATGAGCAAGTTCCTGAAAATAATAGCGTTGTGTTTGGCGCTATTCTTCGCTTCCGAGGCACTCTCGGAGGCCGGGAGCCCTCGCATCAGGTACGGTCTTCAGTGGGGTTACAGCGGCGAGGCAGCGGCCGGAACTTCGTACACTTTTTTCAACAAATACGGCACCCGAATCTCCGATTCCAACCCGCGCCACTGGGAGTACTATACCAATGCCTTCGTTTCAGGCGACGTGGGCATCGAATTCCTGGACTATCTCGCGGTGACCCTCAAGGCAGGGTACAGGGGAGTGGCGAAGGACTACCGCATTATGCCCCTGGAGATCCAGGGAAGCATCTTCCCGTGGCGTTACGACCAGAGCGGCCTGTTCCTCATAGGCAGCCTGGGAACAGCTCTGAGCAACGGCAATTTCGAGGATAATGTCAAGATAATCTCGGCCGGTATGGGTCTTCGCCGCAACATAGGCCTCAAGATCAGCCTGGACGGCTTCATAAGAGGCAATCTGTATATCACCAATCCTCTTCCGCTGGATCCTTACGAAGGCCTTATCCCACGCGACAGGGTGGTGGCCTCCAGCGGTAAATTCATTACGATAGATCTGGGACTTGCCCTCTACTTCTAGATGGAATAAACCAGCCAGCCTATATAGGCGATGTAGGCTGCAGCCATCAGAGCCCCTTCGAATCTGTTGATTCTGGCAGTCTTGCCTATGTAGGCACACAGGGCGACGATCACCGTGCTGCCAAGCAGTGCGCCGAAATCCACCCAGCCCATAGTGCCGGTGCCCAGCCTTGTCACCAGGGAAGCGACGCCGAGGACGAACAGGATGTTGAAGAGGTTGCTGCCTATGATGGTGCCGAGCGCAAGCTGGCCCTTCTTCTTCACCGCGGCGACTATGGTTGTGACAAGCTCGGGCATAGATGTGCCGCCTGCCAGAAGGGTGATTGCGATGAACTTCTCGCTGACGCCGACTTCCTGCGCGAACTTCACGGAATGGTCCACGAACATCCTTCCGCCTATCACCAGTCCGGCGAGGCCTCCAAGCACCATCACGATGGCCCAGAACAGGCTGATATCGCGTTTCGGGGCTTCTTCGTATTCCACCTTGCCGCTCTTGAAGCACATAATGAGATAGGCGGTGAAGACTGCCAGCAGCATCAGGCCGTCTATCCAGTTCAGGTAGCCCTTGGTTGTGAGCAGCACGAAGAAGAGCGTGATGCCGAAGAAGATAGGGATATCGCGCGTGAGGTTCAGCCTGCTCACCGCGATGGGGGTGATCAAGGCAGCCGAACCGAGCACGAGCAGGGCGTTAAGGGTGTTGGAGCCCACAATATTGCCTATGGAGATGTCTGCAGAGCCCTCGAAGGCGCCCGTGAGGCTGACGACCATTTCCGGCATAGATGTGCCGAAGCCCACTATCGTAAGGCCGATGACGAACTCGCTTACGCCCGATTTGCGGGCGATAGCGGAGGAGCCGTCCACCAGGATGTCGGAGCCATAGACCACGAGGCCGAGGCCTACCAGAAGCAGAAGTATGTCGATTATCATAGCAGTTCCAGCTGGCAGACATTCTCGACGTGTTGCGTGTGAGGGAACATATCGACAGGTTGCACTGCCGTGACCTTGTATTTGACTGACAGCGCCGCCAGGTCGCGCGCCTGGGAGGCGGGATTGCAGCTGACGTAGACTATGCGCCTGGGGGCTGCATTAAGGATGACCTTGCCCACATCCGGGTGGATGCCCGCGCGGGGAGGGTCGAGAATGATGACGTCCGGGCGGCCGTGCTCCGCGATGAAGCCGTCCGTGAGGATGTCCTTCATATCGCCGGCGTAGAAATCGCAGTTGGTGATGCCGTTCCTGCGGGCGTTCTCGCGCGCGTCGTCGATCGCCTCGGGGACATACTCGATTCCTATCACTTTCGAGGCTTTGGCGCTGACGAACTGGGCGATAGTGCCCGTGCCGGTGTAAAGATCATAGACAACCTCGCTGCCGGTCAGGGCGGCGAAGTCGCGGGCGACTTTATAGAGGGCGTAAGCCTGGTCGGTGTTGGTCTGATAGAACGACTTCGGACCTATCTTGAAGCTGAGTCCTTCCATCGATTCGTAAATCGCATCGTCGCCTTTGTAAAGTATGCACTCCTGGTCGGCGACAGAGTCGTTCACTTTCGCATTTATCAGGTAATAAAGCGAGCTGATTTGAGGGAATTCCGCGGCAATAGCGTCAAGGAAAGCTTCTCTTCCGGGGAAATCTCTACCGAAACAGACTATCAGCATAACCTGCTGATTTTCAGCTGTCCTAACAAAGATGTTACGTAAGATTCCCGTTTTTTCCCTTAAATTAAAGAAGGGAATTCCGTGCTGAAGAGCGTATTTTTTGATGAAAAGCCTGATCTGATTCGAGGGTTCGCGCTGAAGGTAGCAGTGCTCGATGTCGAGGACCTTGTCGAAGAATTTCCCGACGTGGAAACCGAGCCCGACCCGCTCTTCATCGCTGAGTTTTTCGGGGTCTTCGTCGGCTAAAACCCACCTTCTGTCCGAAGCTGTGAACTCGAGTTTGTTGCGATACTCGGTCGTTTTCTCCGAACCTATAACCGGCCTGATTTCAGGGACGTCCAGATGACCTATCCGGACGAGCTGGTCGTAGACCTGCTGCCGCTTCGCCTCAAGCTGGAGGTCGTAGGGGAGTATCTGCCACTTGCAGCCTCCGCAGGTGCCGAAATGGCTGCAGAAAGGCTCGAGACGGCGGGGAGAAGGTTTCACGAGGCGCACTATGCGTCCTTCCATAAAGGATTTCTTGCGCTTCGTGACCATCACATCCACTATGTCGCCAGGCACGGCAAAGGGTACGAAAAGCACCCTCGGGGTGGCTTCTTCGGACTCTGTAGGCAGTTTGGCGTGCGCCAATGCCTTGCCCTCGGCAGCCACGGCCTCGATGGTGATGCCTTCGAGTATAATGGTGGTTTTACGTCCTCTTGCCATCCCTTCGGGAATCTTAGGATTGCTTTACGGCCACGCGTGTGCTTGCGAACTTGAATCCTGCCTCGCCGAGAGCGGTGTAGAGAGTGGTGCGCAGGCCGAAATAGAGGGGCCAGTAGTCTTCGTTTTTACACCAGACGCGGGTTCTGACGGTGACGGCGTCTTTGTCTATGTCGCAGACGGTGAAGAAGGGGACATTTGCCTCTTCCACCGGCTCCGTGATAATTTTTGACTCCTTGGCTATCAGGGCCTTAAGGGTCGCCATCAGTTTCTCCACATCAGTTCCGTGCTCGAAGGGGAGGTCGATGTCCAGACGGCGGTATTCCTTCGGTGAATAGTTGTTGATTGTGCCTGAACTGAGGGCGCCGTTGGGCAGGATGATTACCCTGTTGTCCGGAGTGCGGAGTTTGGTGCTCACAATGTTCACTTCCGACACCGTTCCGAGGTATCCCTGGGCTTCGATAAGGTCACCGGCCTTGAAGGGTTTGAAGGCTATCAGCATCAAACCGCCGGCGAAATTCTGCATAGTGCCGCTCAAGGCAAGACCTATCGCCATACCGCCGGCAGCAAGGACAGCCGCCAGGGAAGTGGTGTTTATGCCGAGAGTGCCGACCACGACCACGATCAACAGGACGGTCAGGGTGATGCTGACGAGCGAAGTCGTGAAGGAGATGATGGCTTTGTCTGTCTTGCGCCTTGTCATCGCCTTTTGCATCATACTTCTGATCTTCTTGATCAGCCAGGCGCCGACTATGTAGATTACGAGGGCGGCGACTACCTTCAGAACAAGCTGAAGAGCGTCCTCGCCCAGGCCCTGCAGGGCGGTGTTGGGATCTTCCTTGAAGTTGTTGACCAGTTCGTGCTGAGCTTCTTTCCAGGCGTTCAGAGTGGAATCTGGATTGGACTGAATCAGTCCCTCAATCTGCAACAATTTTCCTAGCATCGTTTTCTCCGTTTAATTCAGGGTGCTAATATACGTCATTTTATTGACATACTGCGCATTGAATTAAGGACGGCGAGGACCATAACACCGACGTCGGCGAAGACGGCGGCCCACATCCCGGCGAGGCCGAGGGCGCCGAGCACGAGACAGGCGGCTTTGATCGAGAGGGCGAAGACTATGTTCTGACGGACGATGCGGAGGCATTTGCGGCTGATGCGGACGGCGGTGACGATACCCATAGGGTCATCGTCCATAAGGACGACGTCGGCGGCTTCGATGGCGGCGTCGGAGCCCATAGCGCCCATCGCGATGCCGACATCGGCGCGGGTGAGCACGGGGGCGTCGTTGATGCCGTCGCCCACGAACGCAACATTTCCCGGCACGTCGTCGGCTATCAGTTCTTCGACCTTTTCCACTTTGTCGGCGGGGAGGAGCCCGCTGCAGACGCGGTCCACGCCCAGTTCCACGGCGACGTGGCCGGCCACCTTGGGTGAATCGCCCGTGAGCATAACGGTGCGCACGATTCCGGCCTTGCGAAGCAAGTCGATCGCCTTGCGGGAGGTGGGTTTCACCACGTCCGCGATGAGGATATGTCCGGCGTACTCGCCGTCGAGGGCGATGTGCACCAGCGTTCCCGTGCAATGGCAGGGAAGGGGTTCCACGCCGAGGCTGCGCATAAGCTTTTCGTTGCCGGCAGCGACCTTGATTCCGTCCACTACGGCTATCACGCCTTCGCCTGCAACTTCCTGAATATCAGCGACTCTCGTGCGGTCTACCGCTTGTCCGTAGGCGGTCTGTATGCTGCGGCTTATGGGGTGCGAGGATGCGCATTCAGCGTGGGCGGCGAGCTCGATCAAACGGGCTTCTTCCACGGGGGAATGATGCACTGCCTTCACCTCGAAGACGCCTTTCGTGAGGGTGCCGGTCTTGTCGAAGACGAAGGTACGGACCTTCGAGAGGGCCTCCAGGTAGTTGGAACCCTTCACCAGGATGCCTCTGCGGCCGGCTCCGCCTATTGCGGCGAAGAAGCTCAGGGGGATGCTGATTACCAGCGCGCAAGGGCAGCTGATCACCAGGAAGGTGAGGGCGCGGTAGATCCAGGTCTGGAAGTCAGGGCCGCCTTCGGCTCCCGTGAGCAGCGAGAACAGGGGAGGGAGGAGTGCGAGCGCCAGGGCACTGAAGCACACGGCAGGGGTGTAGATGCGCGCGAAACGCGATATGAAGGCCTCTGACTGCGATTTGTGCGAGGTGGAATTCTCCACGAGTTCGAGGACTTTGGTGACCGTGGATTCGCCGAATGGCTTGGTCGTGCGGACGCGGAGCACGCCCACCAGGTTGATGCAGCCGCTGATTATTTCATCGCCGGGGCCGACGTCGCGGGGGAGGCTTTCGCCCGTGAGGGCAGCTGTGTTAAGAGTGGAGTTGCCCTTTTCCACGATGCCGTCCAGAGGCACTTTTTCGCCCGGCTGGACTATTATTATGGAGCCGACTTCGACTTCGTTGGGGTCTACCCAGTGCAGGGTCCCGCCGGTCTCTACGTTGGCGTAGTCCGGGCGGATGTCCATCAGGGCAGAAATGCTTTTGCGGCTCTTGCCCACGGCGTAGTTCTGGAAGAATTCGCCTATCTGGTAGAAGAGCATCACGGCGATGGCTTCGTTGTAGTCGCCGCTTTTCTCCCAGATCGCAAGCGCAAAAGCGCCCGCGGTGGCCACCGTCATCAGAAAGTTCTCATCTGAGGGTCTTCCGTTGATTATTCCAAGGCCGGCTTTACGAAGGATGTCGTAGCCGATCAGGATATATACTCCAAGGTATAAGGCTAATTTCAGATAGAAATTGCCAATCGGAATGAAGTTCAGGGCAGCGGTAAAAACCGCCGTCAGAACTATCCTGATCAGCATTTTCTGTTGTTTCTTAGTTA
>JAFYIK010000059.1 GCA_017538685.1 Bacteroidales bacterium
AGGGCCGCCGCAAAGTTTAACCCATTAAAGAAAGAATTACTATGGCAAGATATACAGGTCCCAGCACCAAGATTGCACGTAAATTCGGTGAGCCGATCTTTGGATCCGACAAATATTTTGAGAAGAGAAACTTCCCTCCCGGACAGCATGGTCAGGCAGCGAAGCGCAAGAAGAGCAAAGAGTATGGCACTCAGCTTAAGGAGAAGCAGAAAGTCAAGTACATGTACGGTGTGCTCGAGCGTCAGTTCCACAACACCTATGTGAAGGCTTCCCGCCTCGCCGGTCAGAAGGGTGAGAACCTCATCCTCCTCCTCGAGAGCCGTCTGGACAACGTCGTGTACCGTCTCGGCATCGCCCCCACCAGGGCCGCCGCACGTCAACTCGTGAGCCACAACCACATCACCCTCAACGGCAACCACTGCAACATCCCGTCTGCACAGGTCAAACCCGGCGACGTGGTGGCAGTCCGCGAGAGGAGCAAGAGCCTCGAAGTTATCCAGAAGTCGGTGGCAAGCACCACCAAGTACTCCTGGCTCGAGTTCGATGCAAAGACCCTTACCGGCAAGTTCCTGAACATGCCCGTCCGCGCAGAGATCCCCGAGAACATCAACGAGCAGCTTATCGTCGACCTGTACTCCAAGTAACATTTAACACCAACAGAATTATGGCAATCTTAGCATTTCAAAAACCTGACAAGGTGATAATGCTCGAAGGCACTGACACCGTCGGTCGTTTCGAGTTCCGCCCTCTTGAGCCGGGCTACGGACAGACCATCGGCAACGCCCTTCGCCGCATCCTTCTCGCTTCTTTGGAAGGATTCGCCATCAGTCAGATCAGGATCTCCGGCGTCTCGCAGGAGTTCCAGACCATCCCCGGCGTGATCGAGGGTATGCAGGACATCATCCTGAACCTCAAGCAGGTCCGCTTCAAGAGAATGGTCGAGAGTGTCGACACTGAAACGGTGAACATCGTCATCAGCGGCAAACCCGAGTTTACCGCGGAGGACATCTCCAAGGGATTGTCTTCTTTTGTGGTGTTGAATCCTGAACAGCACATCTGCTCCCTCGAGCCGTCAGTCAAGCTCGAAATCACGATCGTTATCACAAAGGGTCGCGGTTTCGTGCCCGCAGACGAACTCAGGGACGACAACGCTCCCATCGGTACCATTCCCGTGGACGCAATCTACACTCCTATCCGCAAGGTCAACTGGACAGTTGAGAACTGGCGTGTGGAGCAGAAGACCGACTACGAGAAGCTCAACCTCGAGGTTGTGACCGACGGCAGCATCTCTCCGGATGCGGCTCTCCAGGACGCAGCAAACATCCTTATCTACCACTTCAAGCTGTTCACCGACGAGAAGAAAGTGTCTCTGGACACTCTCGTGGAGTCCGACAGCAAAGAACTGGACGAAGAGAGCCTCCATATCAGGCATCTCCTTATGACCAAGCTCTCCGATGTGGGCCTTTCCGTCAGGGCGTTCAACTGCCTCAAGGCTGCTGATATCGACACATTCGCAGACCTCGTGTCCTACTCGAGGAGCGAACTGATGCGTTTCCGCAACTTCGGCCGCAAGTCGCTCAATGAGATCGACCTTCTGGTTGAACAGAACCACCTCTCATTCGGAATGGATGTCACCAAGTACAATATTGAACCCAAGAAAAAGAACGTATAACGATGAGACACAATAGATCTATCAATCATCTCGGACGTCAGGCGGGCCACCGCAAGGCTCTCCTTGCAAACCTCGCATCATCGCTCATCCTGAAGAAGAGGATCACGACCACCGTTGCGAAGGCTAAGGCCCTCAAGTCCTATGTCGAGCCCCTCATCACCAAGTCCAAGGACGACAGCACTCACTCACGCCGAGTGGTGTTCAGCTATCTGAAGGACAAGGCCGCCGTTGCGGAACTCTTCCGTACCGTCGCTCCCAAGATCGCAGACCGTCCGGGCGGATACACCCGCGTACTCCACCTCGGTTTCCGTCAGGGAGATGCAGCCGAAATGGCGCTTATCGAGCTCGTAGACTTCAACGAAGCCGCTCTTGCAGCCGCTCCTAAGGCAGCCGCCAAGAAGACTACCCGTCGAAGCACGAAGAAGGCTGAGCCCAAGGCTGAGGAGCCCGTAGAGGCACCCGTCGAAGAGCAGAAGGCTGAGTAATTCAAGGGCTTTGCCCATAAAAAGTGGACTCTCACGCGCGTGGGAGTCCATTTTTTTGTATATTTGGTATGCTTAATTGCATAACGATGAAAAAACTGATAACCGTTTTGGCCGCACTTTTCTTATGCGCGGTCGTATTGTCAGCCCAGACAAACCTCACGGGACGCATTTCAGATGCCTCCGGACAGGCTCTGCCGGGCGTAATGGTCCTGGAAGTGGGGACTGGAAACGGCACAATCTCGGACATCGACGGTCATTACTCCCTTCAGGTGAAAGCGGGCGCGAAACTCGAATTCTCCTGCCTGGGCTTCAAGACCATCGTGCGCGACTATCACGGTGAGCGCACCCTGGATGTCTCCCTTGAGGAAGACACGCTGATGCTCGAAGATGTGGTCGTGGTGGGCTACGGCACAGCCAAGAAAGAGACTATGACCGCCGCCGTGTCCGCGATCAAAGGCGACGAACTGCTGAAGTCTCCTTCCACCAATGTCTCCCAGGTGCTTGCCGGTAAGCTTTCCGGTCTGTCGTCAGTGCAGGAATCCGGTGAGCCGGGCCTGGACCAGGCTTCTATCCGCATCCGTGGTTCCGTGTACGGAGTGGCTTACGTCGTGGACGGTTTCCCCGTGAACGACATCAACGACATAGACCCGCAGGATATCGAGAGCGTGTCAGTGCTGAAAGACGGCGCCTCGGCCGCGGTCTACGGCCTCAAGGCCGCCGGCGGTGTGATCATCATCACCACCCGCAAGGGAGAGAAGGGCGACGCCAGCATCACCTACAACGGCTCCTACGGCGTGTCTATGAACGCCAACTTCCCGAAGTTTATGGACGGCCCGCAGTTCGCGTACTACTACAATCTCGCGCAGATGATGGACCAGCTCGCCAGCGGTGCCATCGCGGACGAAAGCGAGTACGAGCCCTATTTCACGGAAGCGAACGTGAAGGCTATGCTCAACGGAGACCCTTCGGACGGCTGGGATAACGTGGATTACATAGGCAAAGTCTTCGGCACCGGCATCACCCGCAAGCACAACATTATGGTGCAGGGCGGAAACGATTCCGGCCGTTACTTCATCTCCGGAGGTTATCTGGGGCAGGACGGTAACATTGAAGGCTTCAACTATCAGAGATACAACGTCAGGGCGAACATAGAATCCAGGATATCGGAGAACATAATCTTCAACGCCGGCCTCAGCGGCACGCTCGGATTCCGCAACACCCCGCGCTTCAATTCCGGCGGTTCGGACAGTTACTTCGGCTACGAAGTCGGCTGGTTCTCCATCGCGCACCAGACCATCGGTATGTGGCCTTTCCTTCCGGAAAAGACTGAGGATGGATACTACACAGGCGCGATACCTTCCAACCAGGTCTACCCGGACAGCCCTCTGGCTGCTTTAAGGGAGTCCGGAACCAAGCTTGAGCGCACTTTCGACGGAGTGGCGAACGCGTCCCTGACCTGGAACATCCCGTTCATAAAGGGCCTGCAGGCGAAGGCCAGCGGCTCCTATGAATGGGCGAACACCTACGACAAAAATGTGGACACGCCCTACTACGTGAAGGCAAGGGTCCGCACCGGATCCGGATGGACCTGGTCCGCCCCTATGATCGACGTGAACGGCTCCGCGGTGGGCAACCGCGTGGGAGAAGGGGCTGTCTATTCATATTCTATGACCGGACAGGCCTCGCTCTCGTACGTGAACTCATTCGGCAAGCACAACGTGGACGCGATAGTCCTGGCCGAATTCCGTGAGGTGGCGGGGAACTCACTCGCCGCTTATGTGCAGAACGTTCCGTTCGCGCTTCTGGCTGAGCTCAGCAACGGCGTGCCCACTGCGGCGCCCGTTTCCGGAGGAAGCTCGCAGGCCCGCAACGCCGGCTATGTGGCAAGGTTGCGTTACAACTACGCCGAGAAGTACCTAGCCGAATTTACCGGCCGCTACGACGGCTCGTACAAGTTCGCCGGAATGACCAGCACCCGCTGGGGCTTCTTCCCGTCCGCATCGCTCGGATGGAACATCTCCAAGGAAGACTTTATGAGCGGGCTGGACGGCCTCGACAATCTGAAAATACGCGGAAGCGTGGGCCTTCTGGGCAACGACGGCGTGAGTCCGTTTATGTTCCTGTCGTCCTACGCCCTCGCCGGAAAGATTGTGCTCCAGAACGGCTCTGCCGTGCCTGCCTATTACACCACCGGCGTGCCGAACAAAGACCTCACGTGGGAGAAGACGCTCTCCTGGAACGTGGGCTACGACCTCAGCCTCTGGGAGGAAAAGCTCGGAATGGAGGTGGACGGTTTCTATAACTACACCTACGACATTCTCACCGGCAACAGCGGCGGCAAGCCCTCTTCGATGGGCGGCTATTACCCGACCTACGTGAACGGAAACGCCATCGACTCGAAAGGTATCGACGTGCTCGTCACGCATAAGAACCGCTTCGACCTCTTCGGCTCGCCGTTCTACTATGAGTTAGGGGCCACGGCGACGTATTCCAAGACCCGCTGGATCAAGTATCAGGACGATCCCAACGTCCCCGAATGGCAGAAGATCAGCGGCACCACCTACAATTCGCTGTGGGGCTGGCTCGCGGACGGACTGTATCGCAGCGAGGATGAGATTGACAATTCCGCCTGGTACGGCACCCGCCCGAATGTGGGCGACATCAAGTACGTGGACCTCAACGGCGACGGCCAGATCACCTGGCAGGACCGCGGCATCTTCGGAAAGTCCAACAGGCCTGAGCTCACCTTCGGTCTGAACATCAACGTGGGCTGGAAGGGCTTCGACTTCAACGCCCAGTTCACCGGCGGCGCCCTCTTCCAGGTGTCGATGACCGGTACCTACTTCAACTACAACGACGACGACACCATCTGGACCAAGACCTTCAAGGAGGGAGCCAATTCTCCTCTCTACCTGGTCGAGAACGCGTGGAGTCTGGATAACCCCAACGGCACCTTCCCGAGGCTCACCCTCAGCACTACGGGTCACGGCGGCGACAATGGCCTCAGTTCCAGCTTCTGGTGGAGAGACGGCAAGTACGTCCGCCTCAAGACCGCCCAGCTGGGATACACCATCCCGAAGGCGCTTACCCGCCGCTTCGGGCTTGAGACCCTTCGCCTCTTCGTGGAGGGAAACAACCTCTTCACCTGGGACGGCCTGCCGGACGGCATAGACCCCGAATCTCCGGGAGTCAACAACGGATATTACCCTCAGCAGAGATTTGTGATGGGCGGAGTTACAATAACACTTTAAGGAGGAACAAAAGATGAAAAGACAATTGACTATCGTATGTCTGGCCGCCGCGTTCTTCGCGGGCGTCTCCTGTAACTCGCTCCTGGATCTCACTCCGAAAGACCGTATTTCGGATATCGTTATGTGGGACAACGTCCAGTCCGCGGAATACGCCGTGAACGACATAGTGTCCTACACCTACAACATTTTCGCCTCCTGGCCCAGCTCGGTCGGAATGACTGAGGCTTTCACGGACGAGTTCAAGTACGGCTCATACGTGAACTTCGCGATGGCCCTGATTCCCAGCCAGGTGGCCTATGGAGGAAGCAATCTCACCAACAGCTTCGTGGATGTGTATCTGGGCTGCTGGGGCAGTTTGTATTCTGCCATACGCCGTACCAACGAAGCACTCGACAATCTCCATACCCTCGGAACCAAGCTTTCCTCCGCCGATGCCGAAAGGCTCGAGGGCGAGCTCCTTCTGATGAGGGGCTGGCTGTATTTCGAGCTGGTAAAGCGCTATAAGGAAGTCATAATCTACGACGAAGACCTTACCGCCATCAAGGCGGACAAGGAGCTCAGCACCGAAGAGCAGGGCTGGGATTTCATCGAGAAAGACCTGAAAGACGCCGCTGCGAAGCTGCCCGTCAAGGCCGCTGCTGCAGGGCGCCTGGACAAGGGCGTCGCCTTCGCCGTGACCTCCAGGGCTATGCTCTACGCCGGACGCAATCAGGCCGTCGTGGATGCGGTGGATTCCCTCACCGCCCTCGGCTATTCGCTTGAGCCAGTCTATGCCAACGCCTTCACGAAGACCGTGGCCGGCGGCAACAAGGAGACCATCTTCCAGTATTCGTGGTCCTACAGCGACAATATCACGCACGATTTCGACTTCTACTACACCCCCGGCGGCGACTATGCCCTCGCGGAGCAGATAGGCGGCGGCTACGGCACCCCTACCCAGGAGATGGTCGAGTCCTATGAGCTGGCGACCGGCGGCAAGCCGGACTGGTCCGCCTGGCACGGCACAACCACCACCGATCCGCCGTATGCGCTGCTAGAACCGCGCTTCCAGGCAACGATTCTCTACAACGGCGCATCTTGGAAGGGTAGGAAGATCGAGCCGTATGTGGGCGGAACGGACGGTTTCTGCACATGGAACCGCGAGCCCCAGCCCAACGGCCGCACCACCACCGGTTATTACCTGCGCAAGATGGTCGACGAAACACACAACATAGCCGAGCGGTCCCAGAGCACCCAGCACTTCGTGGTGCTGCGCTACGGCGAGGCCCTGCTGAACAAAGCGGAAGCCTGCTACAAGCTCGGGCTGAACGACGAAGCGAACGCCGCCGTGAAAGCGATCCGCGCCCGCGTCGGCCTGCCTTACGCGAACCAGAGCGGAGAAGCGCTATGGACGGCCATACGTCAGGAAAGGCGCATCGAACTCGCGTTCGAAGGACTGTGGTACTGGGATCTCAGGCGCTGGGGAGATGCCGACAAAGCTTACCCTCAGGGCCTCAACGGCTACCAGGTACACGGCCTGAAGATAGAGAAGAACGCAGACACCGGAGTATTCACCTACAAATACGTGTCGGTGGACGACCAGGACCGCAACTTCCCTGCGAAGATGTATCGTTTCCCTCTCCCGGAAAGCGAAATCAACAGTAACTCCAAAGTGAATCAATATCCCGAATGGAATTAATTATGAGAAAATCATTCATCATACTTATCGGTTTGGCGGCGACTCTCCTTTGGAGCTGTCACGAACCCGAATATGTGGCCCCGACCGCTATGAGGCAGGGAATTACCTCCCTTACCGCCTATTTCGCCGAGGGCCCTTATGCGGAAAAGGAGTGGGGAAGGCTCGAGGTGGAGAATCCCGACACCAATTATTTCGTCATTCCCCTGTCGTACTACTATCCTGCAGATTCTGAAAACAAGGCAGGAAAGTATCAGATAGCAGTGCGAGTGAAGGCCTCTATAGGCGACAACTGCAAGATCAATCCGCCGCTGGGCATTCTGGACCTTTCTGAAGAAAACGAATTCGATTTCACAGGCCCGGACGGCAATACCAGGAAGATAATAATCACCGGCAAGCTCGTGAAGAGCTCTGTCTGCCGCATCCTGTCGTTCCAGACTTCCGACGGCACGGTCGGAGTCGTGGACGAACTCGGCCTGAAGGTGTGGCTGCCTACTGACAATGATCTGTCCACAGCCACAGCAGAGGCCGTGATATCCCCTCACACCAGCATTTCCCCGAATCCTTCTGCGGTTGCCAATTACAATTCCGGCCAGCAGTTCACCATCACTTCGGAAGACGGCGACACCAAGATTACCTACACAGTGGTGAGAGGTTACCCGTCGACCCTGGATTACGGCTACAACGCTTCCTCGATGGAGCATATGTTCAACCTCGAACCGAGGGCGATAGGCCTGCCGGACATCTCCGAGGCCGTGAACGTGTCTATGGCCGTGCTGGACGGTATGGTCGTGGTGAACCTCGGCGACGGCACATCCCCGCGCTACTACCATCAGGTGAGCGGATCGTTCGTGGGGACGTTTGCCCTTGGCCCCGCAGTGCCGACTGGAGCCATCGCTTCTGACGAAGCAGGGCATATGCTGCTCTGCAATATGGCCGGAAACGGAGAAGACTTCACGATTTGGAAGACAAGCTCGCTGACGGCGGCGCCGGTCGTGCTGTACACCTTCAACAACGACAGTACCTTCCCGGTAGGAGGCACGATGAAGGTGATAGGCGACATAGACAATGAAGCTGTGATAACCGTGGTCTACGACGGCCTCGCCGGCATCAGCACCTCCAGCCTCTTCCGCTCCATCCATATTGTCGGCGGAGTGGTCACGGAGGATGAGAAGGTAGACCTTACGGGCCTCGGAATAGAGTGGGGCGTGGGCGCGGCAGGCAACACCTGCGTCGTGGCCGCATCCCCGACTATGAATGACGGCTGGTACACCTGCGCATATTCGGCCAACCAGCTGATCTGGTACAAGAAGGATCTTTCCATCGGTGCGCAGCTCAACGGAATCGGACCCAGCAACGACAGTATGTACCTCAACGGCAACGTGGATCCGAACAACCTGGACACCAAGCGCTTCAGCAATGCCGTGTATCTGGTGCTGTTCGCCACCAACCACTTCCCTTCGTGGTGGCCTGGCCCTCAGCTCTATGTCTACGATGTCACTTCGCCGAAGCTGCCGGGCGCCAACGTGTGGGATTCCACCGCGCTGGTCTACAGCATAGACAACACCAATATGTACTCCCTCCAGCACGAAAAGGGAGCGACCACGGAGTATTCCGCCGCGGGAGACGTCATCCTGGCGCCTTCTCCGGACGGCTACAAACTCTATCTCTACTACTACGACCACTATTCCCAGATGCTGGGCGGATTCTCAGTCGACCGTCTGAAACGATGAAAAGGATAATAAGTCTATTGGCGTTTGCTTCGCTGGCTTTCGCCTGCAATAACAACAACCCCGCGGACCCCGGACAGAAAGAGGAGCCCGAGGAGTCTAGTTGGGAGCAGGTTGAGGCCGAAATGCCGGACGGAATCAGCGTTTACCGCAACAATAAGGATCTCTGCGGGAAGAAGGCAGTCGCCTATTACGCTGAAGCCGACCTTTCCAAGATACGCTTCGACATCTGGAGTATAAACGATCCTGAGTGCAAGGGCACCTCCGATGCGCTGAAAACCCCTTCGCAGGTTTATGACGAAACCTCGGCGGCGGTGATCATCAACGGCGGGTATTTCTATGTGGATGGCGGCAAACGCTACAACGCCTCGCTCGCCGTTAAAGACGGCGTGCTGCTGGGTACGAACCTCAATTATGCTTCGCAGGATTGGAAGAGTATCTACTATCCCACCCGCGGAGCGTTCATCGTGCACGCCGACGGCTCGATCGAAGTCTGCTGGACCTATTACACCAGCTCCGGGAACCACTATATGTATTCGAATCCAGCGAAGAACGGCTGGACTCTCGGCCCTAAGCAGGCCCCGGACGCGCATTATCCGGAGGAGGCCCGTGTTTTCGAGGCTCAGACCGCTATAGGCGCAGGCCCCGTCCTGCTGAAAGACGGCGAGATACGCAACACCTGGAAGTATGAGCTGTTCTACGGCGAAGGTTCTGACAACAAAGATCCGGAAGATCCGGCCCCGCGCACTGCGGTAGGCATAAAAGAGGGCGGCAAACTCATCTTCTTCGTGGCCGAAGGTCGCAGTATGACGGAGGGCGTTTATGGATTCAGCACGGAAGAGGTTGCGCAGATCCTGCTCGAGCTGGGCTGCACGGACGCGCTCAACCTGGACGGCGGCGGCTCCAGCTGTATGCTGCTGAACGGCCGGGAAACCATCAAAGTGTCTGACGGAAGGCAGCGTAGCGTGGCCTCCACCTTAATGATGTTCGCAAAATGAAAAAACTGATATTACTATTCTTTGGAGCGTGCCTTCTCTTTATTTCCTGCGAGAAGGAGCAGAACGACGGCACGTACAAATGGCGCGACGAGTGGCGTGAGGACTATGTCCCGGAGGTGGAAGACGACGTAGTGGGCAAGCCCCGCTATGTGTGGATTGACGCTTCTGCCAATTTCGCATACTACGGCAACGACGAGACTCAGATTGCCGCGGATTGCAGGCGCCTGGCCGAAATCGGATTTACGGACATTATCGTGGACGTGCGTCCGAACAGCGGAGACGTCCTTTTCAAGAGCACTGTCGCTCCCGAGCTGACAAGAGTCACGGCGTGGACCAGCAGCGGCTTCGGTTTCCTTGAGCGTACCGCTGACTTCGACTATCTGCAGACCTTTATCGTCGCCGGCCATAGGGCCGGATTGCGCGTGAATGCGGCCATCAACACTATGGTCGGAGGCTACCGCACCGCCGCAGGCGACTACGGAATGATGTTCGACCATCCGGAGCTTAAGTCGTGGGGCACCGTGGACAATCTCTCCGACGGGCTGACCAACACTATGGACAATCCGTCGAACGGACCGCGCTTCCTCGATCCCGCGAACGCCGAGGTTCAGAAGTTCCTTCTTGACCTGCTCGCCGAGCTCGCAGCGTACAAAGGGCTGGACGGAATAGTCCTTGACCGCTGCCGTTATTCAGACGCTTGTATGGACGCCGGGTACACCGACGCCGCAAAGGCTGCGTTCGCCGAATACATAGGCGGCGAGGTGACGAAATGGCCCATTTTCACACAGGGGCAGGTGTTTATCCCCAACTCCCCGTCCAAGATCCAGAAGCAGTGGCTTGGATTCAGGGTGAAGACCATCCACGACTTTATCGAGAAGGCTTCGGCCAGGGTACACGAAGTGAATCCCGCCGTGCGCTTCGGCGTGTATGTGGGAGCCTGGTTCTCCGAGTACTACAGAAGCGGAGTGAACTGGACCAGCCCTAACTATAAACTGAAGACCTCCGAGAGTGCTTACGGCTGGGTGTTGGACGATTATCAGTCCTACGGCTTTGCGGACCATCTGGACTTCATATTCCTCGGCGCTTATGCCGGCACCAGTTCGATCTATGGCACCGGCGAGTGGACTATGCAGGGTTTCGCCCAGCTTGGAAAGAAACGCCTTGCGGGCGCTGTTCCGTTCTATCCCGGCCCGGACATTGGCAATTCAACCGGCTTCACAGAGGGCGGCCAGCAGGCTATTATCCCCACAATTATTGACGTGTTGATGCAAGAAAGCAGCGGAATGTTTATCTTTGACCTCTGCCACATACGCTCGTTCGATTATTGGGACGCAGTGAAGCAGGGCTTTGACGCATATCTGGCAACAGTAGAAACACCATAAAACCATTTTATAAACACACTAAAAACTTTTCAGTATGAAGAAAATTCTTTATGTGATTGCTTCGTTTGCAGCACTTGCCTGTCTTTGGGCCTGCAATCCCGAGCAGCCTGAAAACCCCGGCGGTGAGGATGAACCCACCCCTACCGAGGCTGGTATCACCTACACCGGTGAGACCGTGATCAATGTCGCCGCCGCAGATGTGGAGACGGTGAACATTTCCTTCAAGGCGACCGTTGCCTGGACGGCCACCGTGGACGACGAGTGGGTCGTCATCGCCCCTAAGAAGGGAGACGCCGGCGACGCCACCATCAAGGTGAATGTGGACGACAACACCCTTGCCGATCCCCGCTCAGTGAAACTTACCATCACCGCAGGTGAGGCGACCAAGGAAATCACTATCACCCAGGCCGGCGCATTCGTGCCGTTCTTCGACGTGGATCCTTCAAGCTGCCAGTTCTCCGGCTTCGGTGAGGGAGAGCCTTACACCGTGGAGAGAGAGGCTGCCGAGTATGTCATCCCTGTGGAGACCAACCTCGAGTGGGTTCCCTATATGGCTTACTGGGACAGCGAAATTAACGATGCAGTTCTGACAGACCACAACGCCTGGATGTCCGTTGCACCTACCAATGCCGGTATCAAGATCACCGTCACTGCCGACAACGACACTTACGACGCCCGCGTGGACTATGTCTATGTCGCCTGCCACCTTGGCGAGGACTTTGAGTCCTACGGCGGCTACGGCGCCTGCATCCTTATCGTCCAGCCCGGTCTTGAAGCTCCGACTACCCCTACACTCGCGTGGACAAAGTCCTACTCTGAGCTGAATGAGAACATCGCTGCGACAAGCAACACCCGTCTGGCTCTGTCCGATGGCGTACTCTTCCTCAGCGACGGCAATGCTATCTACGGACTCGATCCTGCTACCGGTAACTATTATGGTTCGCTTGACATCGCAGTCGAGAGCATCGACAGCGACGATGCGGGCAACCTCATTATGATGAAGAATGTCGCAGTTGCGGATGTAGCGGAAACCGGACTTCAGATTATGTGGACACCTTCCATCGCTCAGGCTCCTACCCTTCTTCACACTATGTCGGTTGAAGGACTTTGGGGAACATACGGCAACTTCCGTGTCCGCGGTGATCTCGCAGGCGGCAAGGCAGTCGTTACTTCCTACAACGCCGGTATGAGGTTCTACTATGCCTGGGAGTTCGACAAGGGAGAATATATTCCTTGCGCATCCCTCGAGCCCGTCCGCAGCCCGCTCAATGCAACTGGCGACGGTAACACCGCTGATCAGTGCGCTGCCCTTCCTGTCTCTCCGGACAACCTGAAAGACGGTATCATCTACCGTGGTTATGTGGTCGGACAGCCGGACGGCGATCAGCTTACCTACCTCCGCGTGGATCCTACCGTTCCTCACTGGAGCAATCCTGAGTGGAAACTCATCACCAACCTCGGATCTGGCGGAAACGAGTGCCAGAACAACCTCGACATCCTCAATGTCGGTGAGAAGCGCATTATGGCTTTCACCCAGGGCTGCTGGTTCAATTGGGCTCCTTACAACGCCAACATCTATGTACTCGACATTACCGACCTTAACGATGTGAAGGTCCTCGCCAACATCCCCACCGCAGAGTGGATAGGCGACGAACCCACACCTGCAGGCCTGTATCTGTCAGGTGCTGACATCCTCCTGCACGACACAGGCAGTATGGTGGAACTCTACGCCGTCAACGCCTGCCTCAGCAAGGTTGCCAAGTATGTCTTCGCTCTTTAATTACAGAGTGTAATATCAAAAAAGGGAGAGCCTCGGGCCCTCCCTTTTTTTGTTAACTGCGCCAGAAGATTTTCCGTCGGGTAAACAGACAGGTGAGCGCCATCATCAGGGCCACTATTATTATGCCGCGAAGGAAGCCTAGCAGGGGATTTCCGACCGTGAGCTGGTCGAAGAGGTCGAAGCGGCAGAGATAAAGAACGGGCATAATAACGAAGCCTGTGACGGTGTAGGCCACCATCGGGTTCTGACCGGTCATCGTGAGGGTAAGGCTAAGCGGGCGGCCTTTGAGCGCAGCGCGTGCCTCGCACCAGAGGAGGAACGCGGTCATCAGGCAGGCGAGCCCGGCCGTGCTCAGCATATAGCTGATATTGGCGTGGTCTTTAGTGATTCCGCCGTCGATCGGGTCGAATATGATGCCGAATTGCAGGGCGGCGAAGCCTATGCGCATAATCAGCGACCAGGCGGACTTATCCTCGCGCGTGAGCCACATAGCAAGGCCGCCGAGGGCGAAGACCGCCGTGAACATAATCCACACGTTGCGGGTGAAGAAGCCCCACAGGGCGAGAGGAATCATCAGCAAGCAAAGCCAGGCTGCCGCGGCGCTGCCCCCCTTGCGAGGCGTGTCGCAGATGTCGCCGTCCGCCGCCGCGAGGATATCGCCGACCACTGAGCCGAGCAGCACAATCAGAAGATACTGCACATACGACCAGCGGAAGAGCCAGTCGATCCACTCAGGAAACGCGAGTACGTCCAGTGCGTGCGTGTGCCAGTTTACTTCTTTCGTTATGAACACCACCGCCATTATCACGAACCGCAGCCATAGCCGCTTGCGCGTCAGCAGCCACGAAAAACCTCCCAGCAGCGCCACCAGCGACAGCACCATAATAATTATATCTATCTGATGCAGCCCCAGTTCCGCTCCCAGAACGAACTTCTCCACGCACAGCATCGCTACCACGATTAGCGCCCCAACCGCGTTCAGCACCCAGCCACGCTGACGCTGAACGCGCCAAAGCGCTAAGAATAGTCCAACCCATATTCCGAACCTGACCAGGCAAGCACTCCAGGACTGGTAATCGGCAACGAGATAAGAGTTCCCGAGCACGAGTCCGAAGGCGGCGAGTGTCAACCATCTCTTTACAAGACCCCAGGAGATGCTGCCGAGCGATTCGCCGCGGCGCAGTTTGCTTCCGAGCGAGAAGGGGATAGCGGCTCCCATCGAGAATAGGAACCACGGGAACACCAGGTCTACCCAGGTGATGCCCTTGACCGTGAAGTCGAAAGCGTAGGTGGGCGGCGGACACTGGCAGTGGAACATCCACGCCGGCAGGCCCGCGCCCCAGCCGATCGCGCTGCTCAGAATCATCAGACAGATGGCGATTCCGCGCAGCGCGTCGATAGAAGCAATACGTTTGCCCATAGGTTATTTCTTCTTTCCCTTGCTCTTCCAGTAGCGCTCGATTTCCTCTAGGGTCATACCGGTGGTCTCAGGCATAAGCTTCCACATTATGAGCATATACGGGATGCACATCACCGCAAACATAAGGAAGGTGCCCGCAGGGGTGAGGTTGGCGAGGAACCAGGGGGTAAGCTGGCCGATGAGGTAGGTGCCCACCCATAGCGCCATTCCGGCGATGCTCATCGCAAGGCCGCGCACGCGGTTGGGATACATCTCCGATAGGATGACGAACACCACAGCGCTGATCGAGATTGCGGTGCTGAACACGTAGAGCAGGAAGAAGGTCAGAAGGAAGCCGTTGCCCAGTCCGAGCGCCGCTCCCTTGAAGAAGTAGAGCGCGATGGCAAGCAGGCACACGATCATAGAGCTGACGCCCCAGTAGACGAGCTGCTTGCGGCCGACTTTGTCGATGATGACCGTGGCGATGATGGTCGTGAGGAAGTTCACGGCGCCCACCAGCACTGTGCTTAGCAGGGAGACGTCTCCGGTCATTCCGGCGTCCTCGAAGATCTTCGGGCCGTAGTAGAGCACGGCGTTCACGCCCATAAACTGGCCCAGGATGGCTATCGCGCAGCCGATAAGCACGGCACGGAAGATGCCGGGCTCGAAGATCTCCTTCCAGTTGGCCTTGACCTCGCTGCCGATGGCATCCAGGGTCTCGCCGGCCTGCTTGGAGGCCTCTTCTTCAGTGATATAGATCTTCTGGAGGATGGTCGAAGCTTCTGCGCCGCGGCCCTTGACGAGCAGCCAGCGCGGACTCTCAGGGATGAAGAAGATTACCACCAGGAAGATGATGTCCGGGATGAGGTTGCAGCCGAGCATTCCCCTCCAGTATTCGGAGTTGAACATATTGGTCATCAGCGAACCGCTCACGCTCTCGTCCACGTTTTTGTAGATGATGAAGTTGACGAGATATGCCAGCAGGAAGCCGAGGGTGATCATCAGCTGGTAGAGGGCCACCAGGGTGCCGCGTTTGCTTGCGACCGCCACCTCCGAAATATACATAGGGGAGACGATGCTGACCACACCGATACCGAAACCGCCGAACATACGGAACACCACCAACTGGCTGAAGTTCGCCGCCACGGCGCATCCGAACGCCGATATGCTGAACATCAGGGCGGCGATGAGCATAGTCCTCTTTCGGCCTATGCCGTCGGAAAGCATACCCGCCACCAGCACGCCGATGATGGAGCCGATCAGCGCGCACCCCACATACCAGCCTTCCTGAATCGTGTTCAGGGCGAACTGGGTCGTGACCGCCTTGGTGGTTCCGGAAATAACAGCTGTGTCGTAACCGAACAGGATGCCGCCGATTGCGGCCACCACTGCGAGGAATACGACGTATCCCATATTAACGTTTTCTGTTTTTGCCATAGTTATTTGATGTTAAAGTATTCTTTGTAACGGTCGTAGAGGTGTCCTGCCTGGATGTAGGCCGATTGCGGGCTCAGGAAGTGCGAGAACTCGAAGGTGATGGCCTTGTCGTAGCCGCAGCGGGCGGCAGCCTCCAGTTTCATACGAAGTTTGTCGAACTTGATGGGGAGGAATTTGATGGGCATATCGCGGTCGAAGGTTTCTGCGTTCGTCCAGCACTGCATTCCGTAGCGGTCCGCGAGCTTCTTGTTCACGGAGAAGAACGCGTCCAGCTCGTCGTAGTCGATATGGCCGTCCTGGAACGCCACGGCGTCCACCACTTCGTGGATGCCGGAGAAGATCTCGTCCCATTCCTTCTCGTGCTGCTGCACGGACACGGCCTCCTCCTTGCTGAGGCTGCCGCCGGCGGCGCTTACCGCCTTCTTGCCGTCTATCCACGGGGAGATGAAGGTGGGCAGGCCTCCGCTGACGTCCTTGCACATCTTGCCCATAGTGTAGAAGCAGTCCACTGCGCCCTTGGTAGCGCGG
>JAFYIK010000060.1 GCA_017538685.1 Bacteroidales bacterium
CAGGATGCAGGTTAACGCTGCCGCCAGTGCTCTTCTCAGAAGCAGGATAGTTTCCTCACAGGAAGTATTCTGCCGGTCGCTATTTCTGTCTGCCCGCTGGTTTGTGCTCTCAGAGTGTGCTGAAAAGGGCCTGCATTGTATTATACTCCCTAACAGCGAGGCGGCCGAGTACTGCGCAAACGACCTTTATAATCTGATTGAGGGAGATAAGGTATTCTTCCTTCCTGCTTCGGGAGCCGGAGTTGAGCGCAGTAACTATAAATCCTCGCTCAGCGTCCAGCGTACATCCGCCGTGCAGAGCATACTCGCGGCAAATAAGGATGACCTTACTATAATAGTAACCTTCCCCGAAGCACTTGCGGAGCCTATTCCACTCAGCGGGAAGATAATCGATTCGGGTTTCGAACTTAAAAAGGGTCAGGAAATCCCCCACTCCGCTATAATTGAAAAACTTGCGGAACTCGGCTTCGAAAGGGTGGATTTTGTTTCATCTCCCGGACAGTTCGCCGTCAGAGGCAGCATTATAGACTTATTCTCTTATTCAGACAGCGAGGCGGTCCGCATATCTTTCTGGGGCGACGAGATAGAGAACATCCGTATCTTCAACTGCAACACGCAGCTTTCCGGCGGGGAAGTGCCGGAAGTGAAGGTGATGTCCGATATGGTCTGCAACCCTGAATCGGCATCACAGAATATTCTGGCGGCTCTTCCGGAATACTCTATCCTATGGCTGGATTCCTCCGATATGTATAAGGAGAAGGAATTCTTCCCGCTCACAGAGAGGTTTAAGCGAGTTTTTCTCGAGATTCCTATCGACCGTAAAGACGCAGACGCGGTGCAGTTCCACATCTCCCCCCAGCCGGTATTCAATAAGAATTTCGAACTCTTCACCGCCGACATCCGCACCAGGATGGAAGGCGGCTATAAAGTGCTCATCTACGGCGAAAAACAGTCCCAGACCGACCGTCTTCGGAAGATACTCGAAGAAGAGCGCTGCCCGCTTCCTGAGTTTATCACCGAAAAGAACATCCACAACGGCTTCATCGATGAAGAAGCGAAGGTCTGCCATTACACCGACCACGAAATTTTCGACCGCTTCCACCGGGTGTCCATACGCCGTTCGGTGGAAAAGACGGAGCAACTTACCCTGAACGACCTCGGTTCGTTCAATATAGGGGATTATATAGTCCATATCGACCACGGAGTGGGCGTGTTCGGCGGTCTCGTGCGCATAAAGGACGACTATGGCCGGATGAAGGAGGTCGTGAAACTGACCTACAAAGACGGCGACGTGGTGTTCGTTTCCGTGCACGCCCTGCATAAGATATCCCGCTTCCGCACCGCCGACGGCGAGCCGCCACGTATCAACAAACTTGGCTCGAAGACCTGGATAGCGCTCAAGAACGGCGCTAAAAACAAGGTTAAGGACATAGCGAAGGAACTCATCCAGCTCTATGCCAAGCGCCGCGCGTCCAAAGGCTTTGCCTTCTCGGCCGATTCTTACCTGCAGACAGAGCTCGAATCGTCGTTTATGTATGAGGACACTCCCGATCAGGAGGAGGCCACCCGCGCAGTGAAGCGCGATATGGAGGAAAGTTTCCCTATGGACCGCCTGATCTGCGGCGACGTGGGCTTCGGAAAAACGGAAATCGCCATCCGGGCAGCGTTCAAGGCAGCTACCGACGGCAAGCAGGTGGCAGTGCTCGTGCCCACTACCATCCTCGCCCTGCAGCATTATACCACCTTCAGCTCGCGCCTTGCTTCCTTCCCCGTGAGGGTGGATTACGTCAGCCGCCTGCGTACCCCGAAGGAACTGACCGCCATCAAGAAGGACCTGGTAGAAGGGAAGATAGACATTATAATCGGCACCCATAAACTGCTCGGCGACGGCTTTGAATTCAAAGACCTTGGTCTGCTGGTGGTGGACGAAGAGCAGAAGTTCGGCGTTTCCGCAAAGGAAAAGCTGCGCCAGCTTCGCGCGGAGGTGGATACTCTCACGCTCACGGCCACCCCTATCCCGCGTACCCTGCAGTTCTCTCTGCTCGGCGCGCGCGACCTCAGCATCATCGCCACCCCGCCGGCAAACCGCATCCCCATCCAGACCGAAATAATCCTCTTCGACGAAAAGGAGATAAAATCCATAATAGAGTATGAGCTGAACCGCGGCGGGCAGGTGTTTTTCCTGCACAATAACGTGGAACAACTCGAGAGCATTGCCGAAATCCTCCGCCGCCTGGTGCCCGATATGAGGATATGCATCGCCCACGGGCAGATGGCGGCAAAGGAACTTGAGGACAAGATGCTGGATTTCATCCGCGGCGACTACGACCTGCTTCTCTGCACCACCATCATCGAGAACGGCCTGGACATCCCGAATGCGAACACTATCATCATCAACCACGCGCAGAACATAGGCCTGAGCGACCTGCATCAGCTGCGCGGCAGGGTAGGCCGCTCGAACAGAAAGGCGTTCTGCTACCTGATAGTACCTCCGCTCGTCAGCATCACGGACGACGCCTGCAAGCGCCTTAAGGCCATAGAGGAGTTCTCCGACCTCGGCAGCGGCTTCAACATAGCTATGCAGGATCTGGACATACGCGGAGCTGGCAACCTGCTCGGCGCGGAGCAGAGCGGTTTCATTATGGATATGGGCTATGAAACCTATCAGAAGATACTGGCCGAGGCTATGGAGGAGCTGGGAATCGAGAGCGGAGGTTCGGTCGGAGGGCGCGCGGACACCCGCTTCAGGGCGGATTGCACGGTGGAAACCGACCAGCCTGCGTTCATCCCGGACGACTATATCGACATCACGGCGGAGAAGATACGCATCTACAAGCAGCTCGACTCTATGAACTCCGAAAAGGAGATAGACCGTTTCCACACCCAGCTCGCCGACCGTTTCGGAGAGACGCCGACGGAGGCGGACAACCTGTTCAACGTGGTGAAAATCAGAAATCTGGGCGGCTCGCTCGGCTTCGAGAAGGTGATTATCAAGAACGGAATGCTTATCTGTTTCTTCCTCTCGAACGCGCTGTCGCCTTACTATAAGAGCGAGCAGTTTAGCCAGCTTCTCGTAAGGATAGGGAACAACTCTCCTTTCACCTTGAAACAGACCGACGGAAAGCTGAAGATTATCACCAGAGGCATAGATTCTACCGAAGCAGCGCTTCGGGCATTGAAGAAGTTGCAATAAATTATTAAATTTGTCGGCTTGAGTATGGCGAATCTTCTCATCGAGATCGGTAACACGGCGCTTAAGGCCGCCTGGGCCGAGGGGAAAACCCTCGGAAAGACGGTCCGCTACCAGGGCGAAAAGCTCCTGGGCTTTCTCGTTGGGACGCTGCTGGCAAAGGAAAAACCGGAGGTTCTGGTGCTGGCGTCGGTGCGCGATATCCCAGAAGAGGATATCAGGGAGATATGCGAAAGGTGCGGGCAGTTGGTCCTGATAGACCGCAATCACCCCGCAATCCTGAGGGCCTATGGCCTTCCGGAGTACCTATCCCCCTCGCGTGCTGCCGGCATAATCGCGGCGAGGGAGCTGTTCAAGGGCAAGCCCTGCCTGGTCTTCGACTTCGGCACTGTGCTCTCGATAGACTCCGTCTCCGCGGAAGGAACCTACCTGGGAGGAAACCTCTCGCTCGGATGCCGCACCCGATTCAAGGCTCTCAACCGTTATTCCAGGGCGCTTCCGCTGGTGGACACACCGCTCGATCCGCCCGCAATAGGCTCTTCTGAGACCAGCGGAATCGAGGCCGGAGTGATTTCGGGCATAGTGTTTGAAGTTGACGGGTACATAGCCGGCGCCCCCGGCAGTGTGGTAGTGTTCACGGGAGGAGACGCAAGTTACTTTGCAAAGCAGACAAAGAACTCCATATTCGTGGTCACAAACCTTGTTTTAATGGGTTTGGCAACCATTTCGGAAGATTATGACAGGAAGTAGGGTTAAAATAATGCTCTTGGCTTTGATGCTGCCTTTCTTCGCGGCTTACGCGGAGGACGGCGGATCGTATGCCGGTTTCACTCCTTATTCGGTGTTCGGAATCGGCGAACTTATGATGCCCGGAACAGCATACAACAAAACTATGGGCGGAGTGGGTATAGCCTCACGCAACCACCGCTATGTGAACGTGCTGAACCCTGCGGCCATCACTGCCCGCGACTCCCTCGCCTTTATGTCTGATTACTCGATCTACGAAACCAACAAGATCCTGAGGCAGGGCGATATGGTGTCGGCGAACAACCTGTTCAATATCAACAACTTCCTCATCTCGTTCCCGCTCTTCTATTCGAAGCCCGTGGATGCGGCGATGATGGTGGGAATCAAGCCCTACAGCGCCACCGGCTATAGCTACGGCTACTACGACACCAACCCGTACGCGATTGCGACCGTCGGCAACATCGCACACTCGTACAGCGGCATAGGCAGCGTCTACCAGGCGTTCGCGACCGTTGGCTTCGAGCTTTTCGACAAAGTGTCCGTGGGCGCGGAGATGAGCCACTACTTCGGAAACATCAAGAAAATCTATAAGGAAAACCTTGCGGATGCGGCGGCAGTCGGCTTCACGAAGACCAACGAGCTGCAGCTTAGCGCAAACTCCGCGAAGTTCGGCCTCCAGTATGAGCAGCCCCTCGGAGATAAGCTTTCGTTGGGCGTGGGCGCGGTCTACGGACTGGATGCCAGGCTCGGCGGCCGTATGATCAACACCGTGTCCGGAGTGAGCGAGAGCAAGGATACCACCAATCTCCGCTCGGCGGGCAGGCTTTATCTGGCGGGAGAGATGGGAGCCGGCGTCAGCATCAGCTACGGCGGAAAGTTCAGGGCGGAAGTGGACTACACCCGTTCGGACTGGTCCAACAGTGGTTTCATTGGCGTGGACGGCCTTGCAGTCAACGGCGCCAGCGGCCCTCTGTTCACCACCGGCCTGTCGCAATCGCTCCGTGCGGGAGTGGAATTCATCCCCAATCCGACGGACATCCGCTACTACTACAAACTCATCGCCTACAGGGCGGGAGTCTATTACACGAAAGAATATTTCAGCGTCTCAGGCAACGAAATCTACTCCAGAGGCATCACTTTGGGAGCGACCCTTCCGGTTTTCCGTTGGAACAACGGCCTTACCATAGGAATGGAACTGGGGCAGAGAGGCTCGCTGAAAAACAATATGGTCCGTGAAACCTACGTAGGCTTCAGCCTGGGAATTAATCTCTTCGACGTGTGGTTCCAGAAACCGATGTATGAATAAAACAAAGTTTTAAGGATATGAAAAGACTGATTATCGCAATCCTGGCAATCGCCACCCTCGGTGCGGGCAATATGTTCGCACAGGGAAAGTACGGTGCCGACAGCGCCGAGTGCATCAAGTACCTTTCGTACTACAAAGAGTACTTCAAGCAGAAGAATTACGACTCCGCCACCCCGAACTGGCGCGAGGCATTCAAGGTTTGCCCTCCTACGGCGAACCAGACTATGCTTGTGGACGGAACCGCCATTATGCGTAAGCTCATCTCGAAGAACTCTAAGAATCCTGTCTACAAAGCCCAGCTCATCGACTCCCTGATGATGATCCACGACATACGTATCGAGTATTATCCGAAGTACGGAGTCACGGCCCGCAACAACAAAGGTCTGGATCTGGCCAACTACATCAAGGATGACAACAAGCGTCTGTATGACGGCCTGAACGAGATCATCGAGTTCAACGAGCGCGACACCAAGCCCAGCCTCTATATCTTCAACCTCAACGCCGCCATCGAGCTCTGCAAGATCGGTATGATCGACGAAGAAGAGGTTATCGGCGTCTATGAGCGCAACTCCGGTTATCTGGATGCAGCCGAGGCGAAGACCGCGACCGACAAGGAGGCCAATGACAAAGTCCGCACGGACCTCGACAACCTCTTCGTGTCCAGCAAGCTTGCGGACTGCGACAAGATCATCGCCCTCTACGGTCCTCGTTTCGAGGCTGATCCTTCGGATGCAGACTTCGCATCGAAGGTGGTCAGGATTATGTCTTCCGCAGAAGACTGTATGGACAACAACCTGTTCATCGCGGCCGCCACGACCGTCTACAACGCCAACCCCAGCGCCGCTTCCGCAAAGATGCTTTATCAGCTTAACGCCGCCCAGGGCAAGGTAGACCTCGCCATCAAGTATATGGATGAGGCCATCGCAGCCGAGGATTCCGACGCCGAGATGGACGCCGATCTCTACTATGAGCTCGCAGTCTATGCCTACAAATCCGGCCGTCCTCAGATTGCCGAGTCTTCCGCAAAGCGTTCGGTCGCCATCACCGGCCGCAACGACCTCAAGGGCAAGAACTATATGCTTCTCGCCACCGTGTGGGGCAACGTCCGCTGCGAAGGCAACGAGATTGCAGTCCGCGCTCCCTATTGGGTAGCGGTAGACTTCCTTGAGAAGGCAAAGCGCGCCGACACTTCCCTCACCGAAGAGGCCAACAAGATGATCGCCCAGTTCCGCCAGTACTATCCTACTGCCGCAGATGCCTTTATGTATGACGTAAAGGAAGGCGACTCTTACACAGTCAGCTGCGGAGCATTCCGCGAGACCACGACAGTCAAGACCCAGAAGTAAACTGTTGAAAACTGTCCGGCATATCACGACCAAGGCAACCGCTTTACTTGCGGTTGCTTTTGTCGTTTTCGGGTGCGGAGGAAAGCTCAAGGAAGCGGACAAGATTAACCTCGCCGAGACCCCAGTGCAGGTTGTGAACGATATGTTCGCCGTGAACACGGAAAACGGGGTGGTGAAGCAGCGTTTCGAGTCAGCCGTGATGCACAAGTTCGTCACGGACTCCCTGGACTACGACCTCTTCCCGGAAGGCCTTCAGGTCTACGGTTACACTGAGGAGGGTCTGCTGGAGACCATCATCCTGGCCGACAAGGCCAAGCACGTGGCGGCGGGCAAGCGTTCCCCGGGCGAGCTTTGGGAGGCGACCGGCAACGTAGTGGTGTCCAACGTGATCAAGAAAGAGACTATGGAGACGGACACTCTCTACTGGGACCGCAAGAAAGAAGAGATCTACACCGATGCCTATGTGAAGCTCTATTCCGAGGACGGAATGATGCAGGGCTACGGTATGCGCTCGGACGACCGCGCGCGCAACGCCATCCTCCTGAGGCCCTTCGACAGCTATGGTTATTCCCAGTCGGACAGCACCACCGTGAAGATAGATTCGGTCAACTTCATCGGACCTTTGCTCAAATAAAGAATTATTACTATCTTCGCAGCCCAATTTCGATAATTTTAAAGAAAAAACTATCATATGGCAGTACTACAAAAGATGCGCAACAAGTTCGGAGTGGCAATCTCCGTCATTATCGCGCTTTCCCTCCTGTACTTCATCGCCCCTATGGACGACCTGATGAATCTTTTCGGCAGGCCTGAGAACGTAGGTGAGATCAACGGTACGGGAATCTCGTATGAGGATTTCTCCGCAGAAGTCGGAACCTTCACTACGATCAACGAAATCACCACAGGCTCCAGCGCTCAGACCGACCAGGCACACCAGCAGATCAGGAATGCTGCCTGGCAGTCCCTGCTTGACCGCTTTATGTTCTTCAAGAACTGCGAGGCGGCAGGAATTAAGGTCAGTGATGCAGAGGTGGCAGACCTCATCGCAGGAAACCACATCAGCCCCATCATCGAGCAGAACCCTCTCTTCCAGGCGGAAGACGGCACTTTCTCAGTGGAGAGAGTCCGTGAAATCAACCGTCAGGCGGAGTCGGACGAGACCCTCAAGCTCTACTGGAACTATCTGAAGCAGACGGTCCGCACCCAGCAGTTCTATGCGAAGTACGGTTCGCTGTTCGCCTACAGCGCAGTCGAGAGCCCGCTTTCCCTCAAGGAAGCAGTCGAGGCAGGTAACACCACCGCTGACATCGAGCTCGTCACCATCCCTTACGGCTACGTCCGCGACACGACGGTGAAGGTCTCGAACAAGGAGATCAAGGCCTACTACAAAGCCCATCAGGACGAATTCAAGCAGAAGGCCAGCCGCGACATCGAGTATGTGGTGTTCGAAGTGAAGCCTTCGGCAGCCGACGTGGCTTATACAGAGAAGTCGATTAACGATGTCCTTGACGAGTTCGCAAAGACGGACAACCTCAAGAACTTCCTTCTCAAGAACTCCGACAGGTCGCTCTCGAACCGC
>JAFYIK010000061.1 GCA_017538685.1 Bacteroidales bacterium
GTTGAGCGTCTCAGCGCGGAGGTGGGCATCGACAAGGTGCTTGCGGACCTCCTCGTGAAAAGAGGCGTGGAGACCTTCGACGAGGCCAGGAAGTTCTTCCGTCCAAGCCTCGAGGATATCCACGATCCGTTCCTTCTGAACGATATGGACAAAGCGGTCGACAGGCTCGACCGTGCAATCGAGGGCGGCGAGAAGATACTCGTCTACGGCGACTACGATGTGGACGGCACCACCGCCGTGGCGCTTCTCCACTCTTTCCTCAGCAGGTTCACCTCAGAGGTGGATTTCTACATCCCCGACCGCTACGACGAAGGCTACGGCGTTTCGCAGAAGGGCATCGAATGGGCGGCCGCCAATGGCGTCAAACTCATAATCACGGTCGACTGCGGCATCAAGGCCATCGAAAAGACCGCGCTCGCCAAAAGCAAGGGCATCGATATGATCATCTGCGACCACCATCTGCCGGACGAGTCGCTTCCGCCGGCAGTGGCCGTGCTCGACCCCAAGCGCGGGGACAACACCTACCCGTTCGACGACCTTTCCGGCTGCGGCGTGGGCTTCAAGCTCGCGCAGGCCTACAGCGTCCGCCACGGGATAGAGTTCGAGACCCTGCTGCCGTTGCTGGACCTGCTGGTCGTGAGCATAGCCTCCGACCTTGTGAGTATGGTCGGCGAGAACCGCGTGCTCTCGCACTTCGGCCTGAAGTGCCTCAACGAATCGCCGCGCCACGGCCTGCTCGCGATGATCGAGCTGTCCGGGCTTGAGCTTGGGCACATAACGGTGGACGACATAGTCTTCAAGATCGGCCCGCGCATCAACGCCGCCGGCCGTATGGAGACGGGCCGCCTGGCCGTGCAGCTGCTGACCGCGCCCGACCGTGAGACCGCAATCAAGATAGGCGAGCAGATCAACGAAAACAACAACGAGCGCAAGAATATCGACCGCGAGATCACCCAGGAAGCGCTGGATATGGTGGAGAACGGGCAGTGCATCGCATCGAAGAACGCGACCATAGTCTACAACCCGAAGTGGAACAAGGGTGTCGTCGGAATCGTGGCTTCGCGCCTGGTGGAGGCATACTACAAGCCCACCGTGGTGCTTACCAAGTCCAACGGCTTCGTGACCGGATCCGCCCGCAGCGTGGCCGGCTTCGACCTCTACGCTTCAATCGAGAACTGCGCGGAACTGCTCGAGAACTTCGGCGGACACGTCTATGCAGCCGGCCTTACGATGAAGGAAGAGAACTTGCCCGAATTCGCCCGCAGGATGGAAGAGTTCATTGAGGGTAAGATTACGGACGAGATGCTCACTCCGGTGGTGGACATCGATGCCAGGATCGACCTCGCGCAGATCACCCCGAAGTTCTTCCGTATCCTCAAGCAGTTCCAGCCCTTCGGCCCCGGCAACAACAACCCGGTGTTCGAGACCGACGCCGTGTGCGACGAAGGCAGCGGACGCAAGGTGGGCGCTGGCGGACTTCATCTGAAACTCGACCTCATCCAGGAAGACTACTCGCGCGCCATCCCGGCGATCGCCTTCAATATGGCCGACAAATACGAGTACATACGCCACGGCAATCCGTTCGACGTATGCTACACGATAGTCGAAAACTATTACCGCGGAAACAGCACAATTCAGCTCCGCGTCAAAGACATCAAAGAAAGAGAAGACATTATATAATATGGTACAGGAATTCAGTGAACAGGAATTGATCAGAAGGGAATCGCTTGCCAAACTCCGTGAACTCGGAATCGAGCCCTACCCCGCCGCCCTTTATCCGGTGAACACCAACGCCGCAGAGATTGCAGCGGGCTTCGATCCGGAGAAGGGAAACTTCCAGGAAGTGTGCATCGCCGGCCGCCTTATGAGCAGGCGTATTATGGGCGCCGCATCGTTCGGAGAACTTCAGGACGAAAGCGGACGCATCCAGATATATGTGAAACGCGACGAGATCTGCCCCGATGAGGACAAGACTATGTACAACACGGTGTGGAAGAAACTCCTCGACATCGGTGACATAATCGGCATCAAGGGTTTCGCTTTCTTCACCCAGACCGGTCAGCTCAGCGTGCACGCGAAAGAACTTACGCTTCTTTCGAAGTCGCTGCGCGTACTTCCTATCGTTAAGGAACTGGACGGCCAGGTGTTCGACGCTTTCACCGATCCGGAAATGCGCTACCGCCAGAGGTATGTGGACCTTATCGTGAACCCGCAGGTGAAGGAGACCTTCATCAAGAGGGCTCAGATCATCGCTACGATGAGGGAGTACTTCAACGAAGCCGGCTGCCTCGAGGTGGAGACCCCTATCCTCCAGAGCATCCCCGGCGGCGCCACAGCACGTCCCTTCATCACGCATCACAACGCGCTCGATATTCCCCTGTATCTTCGTATCGCAAACGAGCTCTATCTGAAGAGGCTCATCGTGGGCGGTTACAACGGAGTGTATGAGTTCGCAAAGGATTTCCGCAACGAGGGTATGGACAAGACCCATAACCCGGAGTTCACCTGTATGGAAATCTATGTGGCCTACAAAGACTACATCTGGATGATGGAATTCGTGGAGAAGATGCTTGAGAAGATCGCGCTGAAGGTCAACGGCACAACCAAGGTTACCATTGCCGGAAACGAGGTCGACTTCGCCGGGCCATATCGTCGTTTACCTATCCTTGAGGCTATCAAGGAGTACGCAGGAGTGGATGTGAAGGGTATGGACGAGGCTGAGCTTCGCGCAACCTGCAAGAAGCTTAACGTGGAGATTACTCCTTCAATGGGCAAGGGCAAACTGATCGACGCCATCTTCGGCGAATATTGCGAGAAGAACCTGATTCAACCTACCTATATAATCGATTATCCGGTGGAGATGAGCCCGCTGACGAAGCGTCATCGCACCGACCCCACCCTCACCGAACGTTTCGAGCTGTTCGTATGCGGCAAGGAACTGGCCAACGCCTACTCCGAACTCAACGACCCTATCGACCAGTTCGAGCGCTTCCAGGAACAGGCTGCGCTGAAGACGAAAGGCGACGACGAAGCTATGTACATCGATATGGACTTCGTCCGCGCGCTTGAGTACGGAATGCCGCCGACCTCCGGCCTCGGTATGGGCATCGACCGCCTCACTATGTTTATGACGGGCCAGACCGCCATCCAGGATGTGCTGTTCTTCCCGCAGATGAAACCGGAAAAAGCTTTATCAGAGAAGGCCGAGTAACGCCTGAGCAGCGGCATCACGCTTGGCATCAGATACTTTGGAAGAGTTGTGGATTGCGATGAGCTCCGCAACTCTTTCTTGTGCTCCGAGGTAGGTGTAGCTCAAGGCCAGCGCGCCGCCGAGGATGGCGGTGACGGGCAGGCCGGCGTTCAGCTGGGTAACGATCCAGGCGACGGAAGCGGCGTTCATCGCGGTGCTCACCGCCCCCTCCCCCGGCGCGCCGGCATAGATATAACCGGCAGGCACGAGGAAAGTCAGGACCATCCCCACCCAGTCTTTCTTCAGTTTAGGCTCGACATAGTTGGTTTCGATCCCCAGCTCATCCAGATAACTGAGCGAAGCGTCATAGTCCCCTGCGAGGAAGGCGCAGAGCGACTTCTGCACAGTCACTTCGGTGCGGGCGTCCGCTTTCACGAGATAAAGCCTTAAGCGCTCGAGGGTTTGCAGCGCTTCTTTGTAGAGCCCGGCCTGCTTGTAGAGTTCGGTCTTCCGGAGAAGAGCGTCGTTGGCATCTATCGGACTCCGGGCCTCGAAGACAATGCGCTCGCACTTCGCTGCCTCGAAAAGCAGCGAATCCGTCACGCCCTGCGCCCTGCTAAAGGTTGCGGACAGGAACGTGCAAATTAAACACAATAGTGCTGTTCTGCGCATTTCTCAAGTTGTCGTTGTATATGCTGACCGACATATAACTGCCGTAGATATTGCCTATGTAGAA
>JAFYIK010000062.1 GCA_017538685.1 Bacteroidales bacterium
CACCGAAGCCTCGTCGGCCACGATGATGCCATTCTCGTGGGTCTGCAGGGCAGACACGGTGCACATATGGCTGTACGGGCCTTCGACTGCATCCTTGATAGCGCGGGCCTTCTTCGGGCCGAACGCCAGGATGACCACCTCGCGGGCGCCGGTGACGGTGGCGACTCCCACTGAGAGCGCCTGCTTAGGCACGAGGTTCATATCTCCTCCGAAGAATCGGCTGTTCACGATGCGGGTGTCCTCGGTCAGCGTAACCACGCGGGTGTGGCTGGAGAGCGGTGAGAACGGCTCGTTGAAAGCGATGTGGCCGTCTTCGCCGATGCCTCCGAGGAAGAGGTCGAATCCGCCGGCGGCGGCAATCGCCTTCTCATAGGCTGCGCACTCGGCGTCGAGGTCCGGAGCGTTGCCGTTGAGGATGTGGATGTTCTCCTTCGGTTCGTCGATCTGGTCGAAAAGATACTTGTGCATAAATGAATGGTAGCTCTCCGGATGATTCTCCGGCAGTCCGACATACTCGTCCATATTGAACGAGATGACGTTTTTGAACGAGACTTCACCGGCCTTCACCATCCTGATGAGTTCGGCGTAAGTCTCGATAGGGGTTGAACCTGTGCAGAGTCCGATGACGAACGGCTCGTCCGTGCGGGCCTTCTTCTCGTTGATCTTCGCTGCGATGTGGTGGGCTGCCCAGAGCGAGCCCTCTTTGCTTGACTGTTTGATAATTACCTTCATAGCATCTATTTTTGTTTGTATGATAATCTGATGGAATGGACCACCGCAGTGTCGGTGTCGATGTCCATATTGATATTCTCTTCCAAATACTTGAGTTCAACAGTGTGCTCGCCGGATCCGAGATCCACCTTAACGCTGTTGGTCCAGCCAGTCTCCTTCCAGTCCGTTCCCCTCTGCGGCATCACCATCGCGTCCATCTTCTTTCCGTCAATGAACAGCGTACGGGTAGCGCACTTCTGGTGAGTGCTCAGGTCGCCGTTGCCGTTGGAATAGTTGAAATCAACCCAATAAGATCCCTTGACAGGCACTTTGACTGTCAGTTTCAGCTGCGTTCCGCGCTTCGCGGTGAGGTTGGTTTCACACTGTACATCAATATCTTTCAGCCCGACCCTGATCGGCTCGCTCATAAAGGACTGAATCCCGTCTACCGTCTTCGCGATCACGGCGTACTCGCCGGGATCAACCACCACGTAGCCCGTCTCGGGAGTCTCAGTCACCTTCTTGCCGTCCAGCAGCACAAGATAGCTGACTGCACCCTTGACCGGAGCCCAGACGATGCCGTTCACGGTCGCTTGCACGCGCGGATAGTCTATGTCGAACTGCACGGGGAGGATGGTCAGCTTGTCTGGAGCGGCGTAGTAGTCGCTGCCCATAACGATCTGCACGCTGTGTCCGCCCGTGAGGGTGCTCGACACGAACGGTTCGGCTTCCTGGCCGTCGAGCTTGAAGCTGCGGATGATCGAGCCTTCGCCGATAACGCTGATATCCAGCGTCATACCGCGATACTTCAGGCCGGTGAGCGAGCGGGCTCCCTCCATCGAAGCAGGCACTGCCGGCGCGAAGCGTATGCCGTCCGGTTCGTAGGTGATGCCGAGCAGAGCGCTGCGGGTCAGGCCTATGTAGCCGGCGATGCTCCACAGCTGGCGCGGCGAATCCAGGGCGGTGCGGGTGCTTCCGTCGGTGGCGACCATATTCTCCATATTCGAGCCGAGGACGGCGGCGGCGCGGGCGTTCGAGCCCAGGGCGTGGAGCAGCGCGGCGCGGTTGCCCGCCTTGGCCGCCGCCTGCCCGTAGAAGGACGTGACAAAAGGCCATATACCATTATTGTGGTAGGGGGTCTCGATTGCTGAAATCTGCGGGGAGAAGACGGTCGGGCCGAAAGGCGCTACCGGCATCTTCTCCATAATCGCCGCTGCCTTCTGCGCGTCCGCGATGTCCCAGAGTATGCAAAGGGCTTCGCCGAGAGTCTCGCTGCGCGGGCTGAGGACGCGAGCATCGCGGCCATAGATGTACTGCGCATAATAGCCCTTGTCCTCCATCCAGAAGTTTTCGTTGATCGACTGCTTCAGATCCTGGGCCTGCGCTGCATATTCTTTAGCTTCCCTCTTGTGGTTGAGCTTTTCGGCCATCTTCGCCATCACGTCCAGCGCGCGGTAGAAGACGGCGTTTGTGCCAAGGCATTCGCTCTGCGCTATGTCCATAGGCTGCATCCACGTCGGATAGCTCTGCTGGCGCCAGTCGATGAACGAGGATTCGCCGCGGTAGAGGCCGGAGACGGGGTTGTAGGCCGTCGCGCGGTCGGCCTCAAGGCTACGGCGTATGATGCCGTAGACCTGCTTGAGCCAGGCGTCGCTGCCGGTCTCGAGGTAAATCTCCCACGCGGCCGCGGCCCAGACCTCGCGGTCGGTGCTGCAAGGCCACGATCCACCGGTGCCTGTGTCCTGGATGATGCGGTTCTTCTTGTCCACCTTCTTCAGTAGGCACGCCTTCATTCCGTCGGGATCCAGATGGGCAAGCGAGAGGATGGCGCTATAGGACATATCGCGTGTCCAGACACCTTCCCAAAGCTGACCGGTGCGGTATGTGCCGTCCTTTTCCTTGTCGAGAGTCAGCTCCTGCACGGCGAGGTCGTAGAGATAAGTCTCAAGGCGGCTGGCGCCCGCATAGGTGCCGTATTCAGGATGTTTCTGCACCGCCTGGGCCCGAGCCTCGTTCTGATCTTCGATGATGTTGTCGGAGTTCCAGGCGTAAGCCTCGGTCTTATAAATAGGACGTGAATTATTCCATTTCGAGGTATTGCCGAAGCGGTCGGTAACTGTTATTTCGATGTAAGCATCCGGGCTTGAAGGCTTCGCGCAGAAAAGATGCACGGAGTTGGCCGGGCCGAGATACTTCCACTTGTATTCTTTCTCGCAGCGGTCGTGGATATCCTTCATAATGGCACGGTCGTGGCCTGTGTAGCGCTGCATCTCGCCCTTCGGCTGGCCATTCTCGCTCCATTCCACCCTCCACTTCGAATCGTAGTTCCACACGTTTGCCACCACACAGTCCGGCATTTCCGGGTCCTCGCCCACGCGGTATGCGCTGAACTGGCAGGTCTTCGGCATACCGACCGGTTTGAAGTACCATTTAAGGTCGGAGCCGTCCACTTCGTAGACGTAGTAACCCCACGGCACTCCGTCCGCCGCGAGCATCGCCTGCCAGAAGAGGCCGCTGAGCGGAGCGTGGTTGTGCTCCATCAGATTGGGTGCGATCTCGTAGTTCTCCGCGAAGTGCTTGTGCGCCGAACAGATGTGCGCATCGTAGGGCTGGAGGATGTCGTAGAGGGCCTTACGGTTGGTGAGGATGTCGTTGTAACGCTCGTCCTTCCATCTTTCTTCCACCGCTTCCCAGCTATATGTGGGTATATGCGAGAACAGAACCACCAGGCTGCCTTCCGGCACATCCGAGAGGTCTCGCTTGATCCACTCGAGCTGATGTTTCTCGATGTAGCCGATGTAATGGCGGGTGTAGTTGAACACGTCGTCCATCACTATGTAGTGGACCTTGCCCTTGTCGAAGGAATAATAGGTCGGACCATAGAGGTCTGTGTAGGCCTTCTTTGACTCTTCGTTGGTCTTTGCATCGCCTTTGTAGTCGTGGTTGCCCATCAGGGTGAAGAAGGGGAAACCTGTCTCCGCAGTGGCTTTCTGAATGTCCAGCGACAATCCGCTCCACCATTCGCCGGCAATGTCGCCGCAGGAGACCCCGAAAGCGGGCACGCCCGCTTCGTCAGCCACCTGCGCCGCGTCCGCCGCCGCTTCTTTCACGAAAGCTATTTCCTTCTCTTCATAAATCTGAACATCAGCCCAGACGAAGAACATATGGCGTGTTTCATCAGCGTTTGTTTTCACCAGACTGAAATCCTTCGTCTGTCCCTTTCCGGTGCGGTCGAGCTCGCAGTAGAAGAGAGGAGCTCCGTGCCATTCAGGGGTTTCGTAACCCGCGGGAATTGTCAGATAGACAAACTGTGCATCGTCGTGGGTGTCGATTTCATAGGCGCCCGAGGCATCGGTGCGGACAAACTTGTATCCGTCCGTCACCTTCACGTTCACGACCGGGTTGCCCTGCTGATCGTAGACGTGGCCGCTCACCACGAACGACGAGGCGAAGAGATTGGCGCTCAGAAGCAGCGCAAACAGACCGAAAAATATTTTTTTCATCATTTTTTAATGAATTCGGCGACCCATCCGCCGCCCTTTGCCATCACCACGGGGAGCTTGTCTCCAGCAGTGACGGTAACAGTTTCTATTACGTAATCCTCGGCCCAGACGTCGGCATTCACGCCGTCGCGGTGGATGCGGGCTTCCCATTGCCCGGCTCCGAGGAAAGATGTGTCGAGAGTCAATTCGCGTCCGCTCCAGTTGGTAAGGCCGGCTGAATACCAGCGGCCGTCCGCGGTTTTGCGCGAAATTATGAGGTACTCCCCTGCCACGGCTTCCTGCGCCACGGTCTTCACCCAGACAGTCGGGATCTTCGCCAGATACTCGACATACTGAGGTGCCTGATAGTATTTGGAAGGAGTGTCGCAGAGCATCATAAGCGGGCTTTCGTAGGTGACGAAAAGAGCTACCTGATGCGAGCGCGTGCCCTGGCTCATCGGATGATACCAAAGCGGGGTGTAATCGTCTTTGGTGGCGTTGTTCACCGCACCCGGGGTGTAGTCCATAGGACCGGCGACCATACGGGTGAACGGAAGGACCATATCGTGGTCAGGGCTGATGTCCGCCGAATCTTTGTCGTGTTCCATTCCGTGGACACCCTCGAAGGTCATCGCGTTGGGATACCTGCGCTGCAGGCCGGCGGGTTTGTAGGCTCCGTGATAGTCAACTAATAGTTTACGCTTGGCGCACTCCCTGGCGACACGCTCGTAGAAATTGACCATATTCTGGTCCTGCATCTGCATAAAGTCTATCTTGATGCCGGCCACGCCCCAGTCTGCATACACATCCAGGATATGTTCCAGGTCGCGCATCATCGGGGTCCACAGAGTCCAGAGCACCACGCCTACGCCTTTCGACTTTCCGTAGGCGATGAGTTCCTGAAGGTCCAGGTCCGGCTGAGCCTCAACTATATTCAGAGTGGAAGCAGACCAGCCTTCGTCCAGCAGGATATATTCCAGACCGTACTTCGCTGCGAAGTCGATGAAATACTTGTAGGTGTCCGTGTTCACTCCGGCCTTAAAGTCCACTCCGAACACGTTGATCGCCGACCACCATTCCCAACTGATCTTGCCGGGTTTGAGCCAGCTCCAGTCGCCGGGCTCTTCGGGTGAAGCAAGCTGCCAGGCGAGAGTGTTTTCCAAAAGGTCGCGATCCGAGCCTACGCAAAGAACCCTCCAGGGGTACGCGCGGGCACCGCGGGTGCGGGCGATGCAATCGGCGAGCAGCGTGACCGTCACGTCACGGTCGGTGCGCATTTCGCACCCGTCGATGACGTGCGGGAACTCAGCCGCCAGCACCCCTCCGCCCGCGCTCCGAAGCATCATATTCGGATAGTCGGACAGATCAGTCTCAGTGATGACCGCCCTGATGCCATCCGGTGTCTTAATGCTCATTGGAAGGAACGAGTAAGTCTCCGTTCCAACCTCGTCGAGCACTTTCTCTTTGAAGAAAGCCTCGCAATGAGTGATATAATCGGGATTCTTCTCGTTAGCCCAATAGACCTTCGAGCCTGAAGGCATTCTCCATTCGGAGCTCTCGCCGAGCACCTCGATCTCACCGTCGAAGTCGGTGGCGAAGCGGTAGGCTGCGCCGTTGTCATAGGCCCTGAACTTCACCTGCCAGCCGCCCTTCATCCGGAGGGTCATCTCGTTGCAGCGGTCCTGCACCTCGCGGAACTTGGTGGGGACTGTCGCCGTGAGCGTTTCGTCTATCACCCTGCGGACGAGCCTGGTCACCTTCGCGGCCGGGCCCAGCTTGCCGTGGCTTTTCACGTCGAGGGAAATCTCGCTGGGTTCAAGCACGGTCGCGCCGTCTTTCGTTACGCTCCACACCAGCTTCTGGCCGTCGCTGACCTTGATTTTCAGCGTGCCGTCCGGCGAAGCGATGACATAGTCCCTCGCCCCGAGGTTGAAGGCCGCGAGCGCGCAGAGAACTATGACCGAAATGAGCCTTTTCATTGCTTAATGAATCTTATTGCCGTGCCGCCGGAGGTCGTGAGCTTCAGGTCGAGCACATCTTTCGCGCTGACTGTCTTTTCGGAGTACTCCACCGCAGTGGGGTTATCCTCATACGAAGCATCCGCAGCGTCCGAGTAGATCTGCGCAAGCCACTTCCCGCTTCCGAGGAAATCGAGCGGCACGCTGAGCCCGCGGGCGTTCTCGTCAGTGATCGCGCCGAGGAACCAGTCCGATCCACCGCGCTCCTGGCGGGCGGTGATGATATAGTCGCCGATCACCGCGTCGATGACCTTCGTCTGCTCCCAGTCGGTAGGGACGTCGCGTATGAAATCGAAGGCTTTTACACCCTCGTAGGCGGACGGATCGTCGTTGGCCATCTGCAAAGGGCTGTAGATAACCACATATTCGGCGAGCTGCTTGGCGATCGTGGTGCGCGTGCGGCACTGCGGGTTCACCGGGTTCGAGAAGTCGAAGGTGCCGAAGGTAAAGTCCATAGGGCCGGCGAGACCGCGGAGGAACGGCGCTACCGTCGTGTGCTCGGGCGTGTTTCCGCCGTCCACCTCCCACGCGTCGTGCTCCTGCCCGCGTATGGCCTCGCCCGTCATAAGGTTGGGCCAGGTGCGGCAGACGCCCGTAGGGATGCAGGGCTCGTGCTCGTCTATGCAGATCTGATATTCGGCCGCCTTCTCCACGATCTGGTGCAGCTTGTTCACGCCGTACTGGCCGTCGTGGGCTTCAATGCCGTCCATCAGGAGGTTGACGTTGCCGGTCTTCACGTAGTGCATACCATAGCTCTGGTAGAGCGCGTAAGCATCGTCGATCTGCGAGAAGTAGTTCTCCGTGTCGGCGGCGGTTTCGTTGTGGATCACCATCTGGACGCCCTTGGAAGCGGCGTATTTCATCACTTCGTCGAAGTCGTAGTCAGGGTAGGCCTGCGTGAAGCTGAAGCCCTTGCTGTTCTTCATCCAGTCGCCGTTCCAGCCGAGGTTCCAGCCCTCCACCAGCACTCCGCTGAAGTTATTGGCTGCGGCGAAGTCGATGTAGCGCTTAGTGCGCTCGGTGGTGGCGCCGTGGCCTTCGGGGTTGAGCGGATCGTAGTACCAGGTGTAGAGATATTTGTGGAGGATCCACCATATTCCGACATACTTGCCGGGCTTGATCCAGGAGGTATCCTCTATCTTGTTGGGCTCATTGAGATTGAGCATCAGGCGGGATTCAATCAGGCCGCCGGCGCGGTCGGAGATTATCATCGTGCGCCAGGGCGATACCCTCGTGTCGCTGACATAGACAGCCGTGCCGTCCGACCAGGGAACCAGCTCCGCCTTCAACGTGTTTTTGCCTTCGGGCACGAGGTTCATCTTCGCAAAGTCCAGCAGGGCCGCTTCGTGGATGGTGTAGAAACGGCCGTCGGCTCCCACGATAGTGAACGGAGTATGCGCGCAGTCTATCTCGTCGAAAGCTGTATAATTGCCATAGGACTCATAGTAAGGGACGCTCTCCGGCAGCCACCACGCTTTATGGTCGTCGCGGGCGAAACGGAACTCTGTGAGTTCGTGCCTGATGGCGATGTTGCCGAGACTCTCCGGGAAGATGTAACGGAAACCGAAACCGTCGTCGAACACGCGGACTTCCACGTCGAACCAGGCGGTGTGGAAGATTGCGCCGTTGTGCTTGTCCTTAATTATGCGCTGCTCGCCCCAGACCGTCTCCCAGTCCTCATTAACCTTGGTACGGGTCACGTCCAGCACTTCAGTCCTGATGCCGAGGACGTTTCCGCCCATCAGCTCGAAGCCCAGGCGGGAATTGGTGAGAATGGTGTCGTTGTCTTTCACCACGTTGTAGCACAGAAGGCCGTCCACTGCGTCCACAGTCACCTTAAGGCTGCCGTCGGGAGAAACGACGGTGTTGCCCGTCTGCGTGGAGCAGCAGGCACTGAGCGCTGCGAGGGTGATTATTGTTATGATTATCTTTTTCATATTATCTGATATGCGCCCATTGGCACTCGAAATCCCAAATATCCCTGTCGAACTGAAGAGCCCGGCCTTCCACTCCTTCCGCGCTGCCCTGGGCGGTCGTACCCACATAGCCAGTGCTCTTCGGATTGACGAAGGGCTCGCCGGCATCGTAGGCCGCCAGCACCGCGTCGAAGAACATCTTCCAGCGGACTTTATAGTAGGTTTCCACCAGACCATCCCAATCTCGGTTTGCGTAGTCGGAAAGGTGGAACGAATCACCCCAGACGCTTATAAGGGTCCTGGCGTTCATCTCGTAATAATCCTTTTCAGGCGGAGTTAAACCCCAGCTGCGCGCATCGTCAAGCCAGTCTTTCAGAGAGAACTCGCGGCGCGTTTTCAGCACGGCTGCGAGCTCGTCGCAGAGGTTTAAGAATTCTTCGGACGCCGCGACCATAGCATCACGGTCACCGTTATGATAGGCCTGCGTGAACTTGTCGCGCACTGCCAAAGCTTTGTTGTCTATCACCTGCCTGCGGGCGTTCGCGAGGTCGAACTTGAAGTAGTCCGACGAGCCGGGAATGGTCTCGAGGAGCTTCAAGGCGTCTTCGAGGTCTTTCGGGTCGTAGCCCCTGTTGAAGAGCGTCGTCCAATGCCAGAAGCCCTCCAGGTTGGGGTGCGCGCAGATTATGCTGGAGCTGGATGTCTTCGAATGGGTCACGCTCACCTTCTGCGCGTGTATCTTCCAATATTCCCTGAAGGCGGGGTCCACATAGCCCAGGTGCCTGTCGGCGACGTTATCCAGATAGATGTCCACCGGCATCGCGTTGCTCCAGGCCTGCTGCAGCACTGCTTCATAGACGGGCTCGTTCACGCCGAAGCCTTCGAGCGTGCTGCCCAGCCCTACGAAGCCCGGACCGGCGTTCGCCTTGGTCTCCGCAATCCATTCAGCATTCTGGTAGTAGTCACCTTCGATGCCGGTCATACCGCCGAAGTTGCCCAGGTAGCACCAGATGAACGGCTGGCCGTAGAAGCTTTCCGTGCGCTTCCAGATTTGGGTGGCGTCGCAGAAGTAGTCCAGTATGATCATCCTTCCCTGCGGCACGGCGGTCAGGTAGGCTTTGATATTTTCGTCGCTCCAGTGCTGCTGGTCGGCCCAGAAGAGCCAGCCCATCTGCAGCCAGACAGCATCCGGGTCCACGGCCGTCATAGACTCATATATGCCCTTCGATATTTTGGCGAGGGTCTCGGGATCCCAGAAGGGAGCGTCCACTTCGTTGAACGGGTCCACGCCGTAGATATGGTCTGTTCCGTACATCTTCGTCTGTTCCTCAAGGAAGTCCTTCTGAATCCGGGCGTAAATCGGGTCCATAGGGCTGAGGAAGGTGCAGCGGTATTTGTCCGCAAAACCGCCCCAGTAGCTAACGCGGAAGGTGTCAATCGGCTCCGGGGAGACCTCAGCGAGCTCCGCGGGGACGTGTCCTGCGAATGCTGGCAGCACGGGGGTCATATTCAGCGCCCGCTCCCGCTTGAGGATCTTCTTCTGAAGCTCCGCCTGCCCGTCGATCCACCCCTGCGGGAGCGGACCCTGCCAACGGTCCAGGTTGCACATCCTCTGCCACGGCAGATGCGCCGGACCCACGAAGAATGCTTTTATCTGCTCGTCCGTGAGACCATACTTGCGCCAGACCTTCTGCCACACCGCTTCCTGACCGGTGATTGCGAGCGGCATATTCACTCCGTTCAGCGCCATCCAGTCTAAGAATCTCTCCCACTGCTCCCATTTCCACCACGCCATAGTGTAACCGAAGGTGCAGTAGTTAAGGAAGAAGCGGTCAGGGACTTCAGCCTTCGCCCTGACCGGCACCTCTATCGCGGGGAGGGTTTCCGGAAGCTCTATAGGATTGAAATGATACCAGCTGACGTTCGCGAGGCAGTACTCCTGCAGATATCTGTTGAGTCCGACCGCCATAGAGTTGGCATTGTTTCCCTTGATCCGGATCTTCGAGCCTTTCTGGTCCAGTTCATACACATCCTCATTCGATTCTATCTGCTCGAAGACTATGTGTTTCGCCTGGGGGCCGAGTATACGGCCTGCAAGCGCAGCCGCTGTTTTCTCATCAGACGTCCGGCACGATGCAATCGCCCCGGCAAGGGCAAGAATCAAGGTCAGTTTCAGTATCTTCATCTGTCTCCGCGGTTTAGTCCTCTAATTTACAAAGAAAAAACGAAGAATTGCGACCTTCCGGCGCCAAAAACGTGTGTTTTGCCGCCGATCTCTCTCGTTTTTGTTCAAGGTCCGTTTTTATGCGACGGACTTTGAACGGGCAATCAGCGTTTGAGGGTATTCTGTCGGCACAGAGGCGTTCAAGGTCACGCAGAAGAAAACGGACCTTGAACATATTTTGGATTTTTGGTACATTTGTGTCTATGAAACGAACCACATTAATCGTGGCGGCATTGTTCGCCTGTATTCTCTGCTCGGCGGAGACAATCAAAGGATCTGACAGCAAAGTGACTTATATCGGACGCACAGAAGTCGCGGAAGACGGCTCGGTGAGTTTCGACTGGAGCGCCACCACCATCAAACTGAAATTCAAAGGCAAAACGCTGGTGATGGCCTGCTCGTCCACCAAAAAGGATTTCTTCAACCTCTGGCTGGACGGTGAGCAGAAAGCCATCGAAGATAAAATACTCAAGGTGGAAGGTGATGCGCTGGTGACCGTCTTCAACGCCA
>JAFYIK010000063.1 GCA_017538685.1 Bacteroidales bacterium
CTCGGCTTTGCATTTCTTGGCTAACACCATTCGCTCCTCTATCTTTCCTTCTTCTCTACCCTCTTTCTTACCCTCGTCCCTGGCATACGCAATCTGATTTCTTATATCGCGTTCTGTGGTCATATCGTTAACGTATTTAATCTTTTCCTCTGTCGCGAATTTAGAAATATCGGCCGAATTAAACAACAGGTCGAAAAACTCTCCTGCCTTTTGCACTCACGGTGGCCCCATTGAATCATTCCGAGGAAGTATGGGAAGGAGACTGCCGGAGAGCTGTCGGCACTGATTGGCAGGGCGTCCTTAATTTGTTGCACAACTTGTGCAACAATTTCCTTCTGCTGCGGACATCACTCGCACATAAGACCCATTTCGTACACTAGAAGGCCTTCTCGTGTACCAAATGATTAAAATAACTCGTTTCGTACACCAGAGGCGGTCCTTGTGTACGAAACAGCGGCCTCTCGCCGCCGTTTGGTATGTGAAATGCCGTTTTTCACACGAAATGTACTAACTTTACGATTATGAAAACACGAACTCTAATAATCTTATGCGCCCTTCTCGCACTCGTATCCTGCGGGCCGCGGGGCGGGAGGGTGAAGGCGACGGTGGGGGAGCCTTCTATGCCGGAGCTGCTGCCCGCCCCGCCGCCCGACACGCTGACGATACGCATTATCGGCGACGTGATGCTTCACCGCGGGCAGATCGAAGCCGCGCGCACGCGTGCGCGTGTAGATAGTAGTACGCGCGCGTACGATTTCACGCCCTTCCTGGATTCGATCGCCCCGGCGCTGCGTGAGGCGGACCTCGCGATCGCAGGGATGGAGTTCACGATGGCGGGGGAGCCGTACACCGGATACCCGGCCTTCAGCGCGCCGGACTCATATGCGGCCTATATGGCCGACTGCGGAATCGACGTCTTCCTCACAGCGAACAACCACATCCTGGACAAAGGAATCAGGGGCCTTAAGCGAACCATACGCACTCTGGACTCCCTCGAATACGCCGGCCGCATACGCTACGTCGGAATCGCCGCGCCTCAGGATACTATACGCAATCCGCTGATCCTCAGGGTGAAAGACCAGACAATCGCAATAGTCAACTTCACCTACGGCACGAACGCCTATCCGGAGCTGGACCACCATATCGTCTGCCTGCAGGACAGCACCGTCCTGCGGATGATCGCCTCCGCGCGTGAGCTTGCGGACTTCGTGCTCGTCTGCCCTCACTGGGGCGAGGAGTACGTTCTCAAGCACAACGCATCGCAGGAAGAATGGGCTGTCGCGATGGCCCAGGCCGGGGCGGACGCCATCATCGGCGCGCACCCGCACGTGGTTCAGGATGCGGCGAACATCATCACCACCGACGGGCGCAAAGTCCCGGTTTACTATTCACTCGGTAACGCTGTCTCGAATATGAGCGCCCCCAACACCCAGGACGAGCTGATGGTCACCCTCCGCATCTCCGACGGAAAGCTCCTCAGCATCTCGCACGACTGGATGCACTGTCACCTCCCGAACCAACTCACCGACTCCTACACCACAGTGTTTCTGAATTAGGGTGTAAAATGTAACTATATGCAAATCAGCAACTTACGGATTGGCCGTACTCGTTTTTGAGTACGGCCAATTTGTAACTCTCCAGTAATCAGACACTTCCATTTCACGCCTTATGGAAAGCAAGAATGTTCAATAGGATCACTACCTGCGCGGACGGTAGAAGAGATTCTTCGGCAGGGCGCTGACGAGCACGATGCCGAGCACGATGGCTGCGGTAACTTCGAGGGCGAGCATTCCGGAGTGGAGCGCAGGGCTTAAGCGGCTGGACACGAGGAAGAAAGTGGTCCAGAAGATGCCGCCGCCGGGGATCATAGGGAAGACTCCGGGGATAAGATACACGGTCGAGGGCGTGCGGAACCAGGCGGCGAAGACGCGGGCGAGCGAGGCCACGATGACCGTGGCGACGAAAGTCGAAATCGCCGGCCCCAGCACGGTGAAGCGGAAGAGCACGAGGTACGCGACCCAGCCCACCGTGGCCACGACGGCCGTCTGCACGTAATTCTTTCGCGGCACGCCGAAGATCACGGAGAACCCGACCGTGCCGATAAAGGCCGCCAGCGCCTGCATCGGGAGCGTGCCCGACAGCGCATCCGGCTCCGTGCCGTTCACGAGGATCATCTCACCCTCGATCAGGTAGGCCGCCATAAAGGTCACGACCACCCCCGCAGCGATGCAGAAGAACACCATAATCGCGTCCAGCAGACGGGTGGCGCCGGCGATGTAATCCTCGTCAGCGATGTCCCTGATGCCGTTGGTGAACGCGACTCCCGGGATGAGCGGGATCAGCGAGCCCACGATCATATTTCCCAGGCTCACGCCGAAGCCGATACGGTGGAAGACTATGCACAGGAGAGTAGCGAGCGCACTGCCGACTATGTTGCCGATCGGCTTGCTCATATGCGGGCCGCTCGCGAACACGACGAAGGTCCATAGCAGCATCCCCACGACGAAGGCAGCGGCAGCATCCAGCAGCCCTCCTCCGAAGATCATACAGAAGCCCGCGGAGCCCACGGCCGAGCCCAGGATCTGCTCCCACGCCGCCTTGGGCTTGCTCGCCCGGATTTCCAGCAGCCGCCCGCGCGCCTCGTCCACGGTGTACTTGCCCGCCTCGATGTCGCGCGAGATCTGGTTAACGGCCGCCACCCTCTCGAGCTGCGCGCCCTTGAAGGGGATGAACTCGACCTTGGCGTAGCCGGCCTGACCGGTGGTGAAGATGCCGTTGCTCAGCACGAAGAAATTCTGGTCCACAACGCCATAGTGACGGGCGATGCGCTCCATCGTCTCCTCCACGCGCGCTATTTCCGCGCCGTTTTCGAGCAAAATGTGACCGGCCAAAGAGGCGGTTTCGAGTACCTTTTCTTCCATAAACCGCGCAAAATTACAAATAATTCTTATATTAGCGTTGGTTAATTATTGTTTCAATGGATAAGAAAATCCCCTACAAGATCTACCTCGATGAGGCTGAGATCCCTACCAGTTGGTATAATGTACGCGCGGATATGAAGGTGAAACCCGCTCCGCTGCTCAATCCCGGAACAGGCAAACCCCTCAAGGCTGAGGAACTTGAGCCCATTTTCTGCAAGGAATTGGTGAAGCAGGAGCTTGACAACGACACTCAGTATATCCCCATCCCCGAGGAAGTCCTGAACTTCTATAAGATGTATCGTCCCTCTCCGCTCGTGCGCGCGTACTTCCTTGAGGAAGCGCTCGGCACCCCGGCGAAGATCTACTACAAATTCGAAGGAAACAACACCTCCGGCTCGCATAAGCTGAACTCCGCAATCGCCCAGGCCTACTACGCCAAGAAGCAGGGCCTGAAGGGCGTAACCACGGAGACCGGCGCCGGTCAGTGGGGAACAGCCCTCAGTATGGCCTGCTCGTTCTTCGGACTGGACTGCAAGGTGTATATGGTGAAGGTGTCCTATGAGCAGAAGCCTTTCCGCCGCGAGGTGATGAGAACCTACGGCGCGCAGGTCACCCCGTCTCCGAGCGACACCACCCAGATCGGCCGCAAGATACTCGAGGAGTTCCCCGGAACCACCGGAAGCCTCGGCTGCGCGATCTCGGAAGCCGTTGAGGCTGCGGTGACTCACGAAGGTTACCGCTATGAGCTCGGCTCAGTGCTGAACCAGGTCCTCCTTCACCAGACTATCATCGGCCTGGAGGCCCAGGCTGCTCTGAAGAAATACGGCATCAAGCCGGACATCATCATCGGCTGCGCGGGCGGCGGCTCGAACCTCGGCGGCCTCGCGAGCCCCTTCATCGGCGAGATGCTGCGCGGCGAAGCCGACTATAAAATCATCGCCGTGGAGCCCGCGTCCTGCCCTTCGTTCACCCGCGGCAAGTTCGCCTACGACTTCTGCGACACCGGCAAGATCTGCCCGCTCGCGAAGATGTATACCCTCGGCAGCAACTTCATCCCTTCGGCCAACCACGCCGGCGGACTGCGCTACCACGGTATGAGCTCGATCCTTTCGCAGCTCTACCACGACGGCCTGTTCGAGGCGCGCGCGGTGGAGCAGACTTCCGTGTTCGAGGCAGCGCAGCTGTTCGCGCGCGTCGAAGGAACTCTGCCGGCGCCCGAAAGCTCGCACGCCATCAGGGTGGCGATTGACGAAGCTCTGAAATGCAAGGAGACGGGCGAGGAGAAGACCATCGTCTTCGGTCTCACCGGCACTGGTTATTTCGATCTGAAAGCCTACGAGCAGTTCAACAACGGCACTATGAACGATTACGTTCCTTCAGACGAGGAGATTGCCGCAAATCTTGCCCTGCTGCCTAAGGTTGAGGAATAGCTTCCCAGGTGAAGGTGTGTGATTCGAGGCGGCTCAGACCGTCGAGATCGAAATCGTTCCACTCACCGTAGTACTTGATTTCCATCACAATACATCCGTTTGCGTCGTATTCGTAGTCGTAGACGGATGTATTTTTGTCTTTGCCGCCGGCGTTTGTCCAGCGGGAGGATTCGAGCACGTTCGCGGAGGTGTTGCCCAGAAGGCGCGCTTCGAAGAGCCACCTTTCGAGGCCGATGGTGCTCACCCAGTCTGTCTGGACCAGTCCGACATTCGCTTTGGGAAGGTATGACGCTTCGTTCTTCCTCCAGAAATCGTTGCTGAGGTCGTAGTCGGTCCAGTATTGGATGTTGTTGGAGGAGACGCTCTGGCTTGTGGCCTGGACGCCGTCCAGCGAGACCTTCGTCATATAGCCGGCCTTGTTGTAGTCTATAGTCCAGGTGTGGCCTGACCGCTCTATTTTGGTAGCGAAGCCGTCTTTGTTCAGATTGATCTTATACTCCACCGCATCGCCGTTGGAGATGCTGAGCGACTTGCCGCTGTACTCGAAGCTGATGGTCCTGCCGGTCGTGGTGATCCTGGCGACCGTGCCGTCGTCGTTATAGGCGAAGGTGTAATTGTCGAAGGTCTTGATGCGGTATTCGCGCTTCACCGCACCCGTGCCGTAATCGATGTCATCCGGCTGGCAGGCCGCAGCGAGAAGCAGTATTGCAGGGATAAGGTATATGAGTCTTTTTACCATAGGTCAGCTAGTTCGAGTATTAGTCTTTCGGTCTTTTCCCAGCCCAGGCAGGGGTCGGTGATGGACTGGCCGTAGATTGAGCCGCCGGGCTGCTGGCAGCCGTCTTCGAGGTAGGATTCTATCATAAAGCCTTTCAGGAGGCGTTTGATATCTGAATTCTCCGCGGCGCTTTTCAGCACGTCCTTCGCGATCACGCCCTGCCTGAAACAGTCCTTGCCGGAGTTGGAATGGTTGCAGTCCACGATCAGCGCGGGGTTTTGCAGACCGCTCCCGGCATAGAGCCCGGCGAGCTGCAGCAGATTGTTGCGGCCGCAGTTGGGATGGTGCTGCCCGTCGCGGTCTTTATAGCCGCGCAGGATGGCGTGGGCGAGGGGATTGCCCTTGCTCTCCACCTCCCAGTTGCGGTAGATGAAGGTGTGTCCGCTCTGCGCTGCTCCGACTGCGTTCAGCATAGCCGTCAGATCCCCGCTCAGAGGGTTTTTCATTCCCACGGGGATGTCCAGTCCGCTCGCGGTCAGGCGGTGCTGCTGGTCCTCCACCGAGCGCGCGCCCACGGACACGTACGACAGCAGGTCCGAGAGGAAACGGTGCTCTTCAGGGTAGAGCAGCTCGTCCGCACAGGACAGCCCCGTCTCGTTCAGCACGCGCATATGCAGCCGTCTGAGCGCGATCAGGCCTTTGAGCACGTCGGACTCGCCGAGCGGATCCGGCTGGTGCAGCATACCTTTGTAGCCTGCGCCGGCGCTGCGGGGTTTGCCAGTGAAGATGCGCGGCACGACCATAATCTTTTCCGCGACCTTGTCTCTGAGAGCGCTGAGGCGTCCGATGTATTCAAGCACGGCGTCCTCACGGTCGGCCGAGCACGGACCTATCACCAGAAGCATACGGTCGCTCCCGCCGGTGATTATGCGGCGGATCTCGGCGTCGTTGTTGAGCTTTGCCCGCGCACCCTCCTGCGAGACCGGATACATCTCCTTCAGCTCCTTAGGGATCGGCAGCCTGCGCTTGAATATCATATTTTTCATCGCTTCTGTGCGTCTTTGGAAATTTGCAGGACTGTCTTCTGGAAACGGAGGTAATCCTCGCAATCGACGGTTTCCTTCCGGTGTTGTTCTTCCGGGTTCGAATGTGTATGTGCGCCGGCAGTTTTGTCCAAGACTTCAGCGCTCTTTTTGAAAACCGCCGCTCCGCGCTCAAGGATGCGCTGTTCGCGCTCCGGGTCCTCCGCCGGCAGTCCCTGGGCGCGCTTCACTTCCGCCGCCTCTCGCGCCAGCTCCAGCCTCTGCGCGAACAGCTCCGCCATCCGCTCATCGACCTCGTCGATCTTCGCCCGTATTTCTTCTAAATCGTGCATTTCCTATTGATTGTCGAACAAATGTAACAATAAATCTCCATCTCACCATAATGCGCACTTTTTGAAACGTCTTACCATCTCGTCCTCTTTTTGAGCCGTGAAATGTAACTCCCTAGACCATAGTTGATTGCTGATTCACCGTACTCGAAAATGAGTACGGCGAATCTGTATCACTCTATGTCAGAGGCAGTTACATTTCACGCGGATATGATTGGCGGGCTGGCCTGCGACTATCTCGCGCCGC
>JAFYIK010000064.1 GCA_017538685.1 Bacteroidales bacterium
AAGACGAATTCCCCTCGCAAGGGTCTCCACTATATTACGCAGCGAACGGCCGTCCACCAGATCGGCGATACCGGTGCTGTCGTAGATTATCGCCAGCTTCTTCTGCAAATTCGCCTTAAGGGCATTAGTAGGGTCTAGCCTGTCTATCAGGTTGTTCACCAGGTGCGCTTCCTCGTCCGAGAAATACACCAGGTTCGAGAATTCAGGGTAGTCTTCCGGCGTGCTCTTCAGTTTGTACACGTTCGGCGCAAGCTTCTCGACCACGAAACCGCACTCCTTGAAGGTCTCGATGTACCTGTAGACCGAACGGTAAGAGGTTTCAAGCCGGCGGGCGAGTTCGTCCACCGTGTAGTCCACGCTCCCCGACATAAGCGCCATCAGGCGCAGCAACCGTTCGATCTTCGGCTGATCCATACTATTCTTCAGTCTCTATAAATTCAAGGTCCAGTTCATCGATAAGCATCGCAACTTCCGCTGAGGCGCTGATCCACTCTGACATTTCTTTGCTCATTTCTAGTTCCTTTCTGTTTGACAATGCAAAGATATGCCCCGTTTTTGACAACTATCGTCAAAAATAAAAAATATTCGGAAAAATTACAAATTCGTATATTTGTGATAAACCAAACCCCATAAGAGATGACAGAAGCCCCCTACTCCCCTTCACCAGACCGTTACGAGAAGATGAAGTACCGCCGCAGCGGCCGCTCAGGCATAGATCTCCCCGAACTGACGCTCGGCCTTTGGCACAACTTCGGCTCGATGAAGCCGTTCCAGGAGATAAAGGCTATGGCGCACTGCGCCTTCGACAACGGCATCTGCCATTTCGACCTGGCTAACAACTACGGCCCGGTCTACGGCGCAGCCGAGGAGAATTTCGGCCGCCTTATGGAAAGCTCCTTCCGCCCTTTCCGCGACGAACTCTTCATCAGCACCAAGGCCGGCTGGGATATGTGGCCGGGGCCATACGGCAACTGGGCTTCCAGGAAATACCTGATGGCCAGCCTGGACCAGAGCCTCAAGCGGATGAAACTGGACTATGTGGACATATTCTACTCCCACCGCTGGGACCCGAATACGCCCATCGAAGAAACGATGCAGGCGCTGGTGGACATAGTCCGTCAGGGAAAAGCGCTCTACGTCGGTCTGTCGCGCTATCCGGCCGAGCAGATGAAGCAGGCCTACGAGTATCTGAAAGCCCACGACGTGCCCTGCCTGCTGTATCAGGACCGTTTTAACATAATCGACCGTGTCCCTCAGGGCAAGGGCCTGATAGACATAAGCGCGGAAAACGGGACGGGATTCATCTCCTTCTCCCCTCTCCAGCAGGGCCTGCTGAGCAACCGCTATCTAAATGGTGTTCCCGAGGATTCGCGAATGGCAAAGGGCGTCTCCTCGCTGAAGAAAGAACTTCTCACCCCTGAGATGCTCAAAGCTCTCAACGGCCTGAACGAGCTTGCGCAGCAGCGCGGCCAGAGCCTTGCCCAGATGGCGCTATCCTGGCTTCTGAACGACTCCAGGGTAACATCCGTGATTATCGGAGCCAGCTCCGTGGCACAAATCGAAGACAACCTCAAGGCCCTGAACGCACCCGCTTTCTCAGACGAAGAACTCCGCCTGATAGAAGAGCTCTCCGCCCCTATCCAGTTGCGCTAAGCTATTCCCACTCGATCGTTGCCGGTGGTTTCGAAGAAATGTCGTAGACAACACGGTTGACTCCGCGTACCTTGCGGATAATCTCGTTGGACACATCGCGAAGGAAATCGTGCGGGAACGGGAACCAGTCGGCTGTCATAGCGTCCGTTGAGACGACCGCCCTCAAAGCGACGGGGTTCTCATAAGTGCGCTCGTCCCCCATCACACCCACGCTCTTCACGGGCAACAGGATGACGCCGGCCTGCCATATGGCATCGTATAGGTTGGTGGCCATCACGCGCGGGTCGGAAGCCGAACGTATACCCATCGCCGTGCAATCGTAGGCCTTCAGACCGCGGATGAAGATGTCGTCCGCCTCCCGCAGCACGGCCAGCTTTTCTTCCGTGACCTCGCCGATAATGCGCACTGCCAGCGACGGCCCAGGGAAGGGATGGCGGTTCACCAGCGCGTCCGGTATGCCCAGCGCGAAGCCGACACGGCGCACCTCGTCCTTGAAGAGCATACGCAGCGGCTCCACTATCTTCAGGTCCATCTCCTTCGGCAGACCGCCCACGTTGTGGTGGCTCTTGATCTTCGAAGCGATGCCGGGGATGCCCGCGCTCTCGATTACATCCGGATAGATGGTCCCCTGGGCAAGCCAGCGGGCGTTTTCTATCTGCTTGGCGTATTTATCGAAGGTCTGGACGAACAGACGGCCGATTATCTTGCGCTTCTCCTCGGGGTCTGTGACTCCGGACAGCGCAGACAGGAACTCACGCGACGCATCGGCACCTATCACATTGAGCCCCATATCCTTATATGAAGCCATTACGTCCTCATACTTGTTATAACAAAGCTCTCGACAGCAAGACAGACTGTAGTTCTTACCGATATAGACGAAGCCGTGAAACTCATGGATGAGAACGGAATAACTTATACGGTAAGTGAAGTCGAAGAAGGCAATGTTCTGATGAACTATGTGGTGCCTATAATCACTATAGTTGCCGTTATCGTCATGCTGATGATGATAGTCGGAGCGCAGGGAGGCGGAGGATCCAATGCCAAGATGATGAATTTTGGCAAAAGCCGCGCCAAGATGAGCAATGACACCAAGAAAAAGCTTGCCGATGTTGCCGGACTTCAGGAAGAAAAAGAAGATCTTGAAGAGATAATAGACTTTTTGAGAGCTCCCGAGAAGTATTCCAAGCTTGGAGCACGTATTCCCAAGGGTGTTCTTCTGGAAGGTGCTCCCGGTACAGGTAAGACTCTTTTGGCCAAGGCAATAGCGGGAGAAGCAAATGTTCCTTTCTTCAGCATTTCCGGTTCGGATTTTGTTGAGATGTTCGTAGGTGTAGG
>JAFYIK010000065.1 GCA_017538685.1 Bacteroidales bacterium
CACGAAGCCCTCGCCCTGGGCCTTCTTCAGGATGGCCGCTATGACCTTCGAGACAGATTTCTCCTTCTCGCGGATAAGGCGCCTTATGCCGGCCAGGACGTCGGATGCGTTGTCACGGACGTTGCCGTAACGGTCTATGATGGAGTCGATGCGGCGGCTGACCTCGGGGAAGTAGGCCACGGGGCGCGACATTTCCTTGAGGTTGGGATAGACGCCGTCCTTGCTCTTGTCGAAGAAGGTCACCACCTTGCGCACGGTGTCGAGGGTGGTGCGCAGAGTAACCAGTGCCGGGAGGGAGATGCAGGCGCTTTCGGAGGTCAGCGGAAGCAGCAGCTCACGGGAATCCGTGAAACCCTCCGACGGAAAAGTGTCCTCGAACATACAGATAAGCCTCATCTCGTCGGTGAGCTGCAGGCGGTGCAGGATTTCCTGCCTGTCGGTGCAGAACTCCTCACCGTCCACGCGGGCCGCGGCGTATTTCGACAAACATTTCGAACGCACCTGGGAGCGGACCTTGTCGAAGCCTATCTTCTGTTCCGAAATCATTTGTTATACGAATTCTCGAGGGTGAGGCGGAGCTCGGCGATGCTCTGCATCGTAGTGATGTTGCCGTCGGCCACGTACGAGATGTCGCCGGTCTCTTCAGATACGACAACCACCTCGGCGTCGGTAATCTCCGACACTCCTATGGCGGCGCGATGGCGCATTCCGTATTTCGGGTTGATGTCTGTTCGGTTGGTCAGCGGCAGGATGCAGCGGGCTGCAAGTATCCTGTTCTGCGTCATTATGATGGCTCCGTCGTGGAGGGGTGAATTCTTGAAGAAGAGATTCTCGATGAGACGGCGGTGCACTGCCGCATCGATGCGGTCACCCGTCTCTATGAGGCTGTCGAGGGAGGTCTGGTGCTTGAAAACTATAAGGGCGCCGGTGTGTGTCTCGGAAAGGTACTGGCAGGCGGCTGTTATCTCTTCCAGGACATCAGCGCTGATGGCCATCTCGTTGTTGAACCAGGCTCTGCGGCGGGTGCGGGACTTGAGTTTCTTGCGGCCCAGGATGTAGCGGTTTCCGAAATGCAGCAGGAACTGGCGGATTTCCTGCTGGAATATGACAATCATCGCGATCACTCCAACTCCGAGCACCTGTCCCAGAATGGTCGAGAGCAGCTTCATATCGAGGGCGCGGACCACGATCCACAGCACGTAGAGCAGCAGGATTCCGATGAAGATCGACATTGCCGACGTGCCTCTGATGAGCCTGAAGAACTCGTAGATCAGCAGGGCGACGAGCAGGATGTCGAGCACGTCGATGAATGTTATGTTGACAAAATCTATCATAATCTGATATTGATAACTTTCAAAGGTAATTATTATCTTTGACAAAACGAAAGTGATGGGCAGTGGGGTCGGACATATCTTCAGACTGTGCGTCGCCTCTCTCGGCGACCTTTTTTTCCCGCGTATGTGCCTCGTCTGCGGGGCGAAACTGGATATCGGCGCGAGGCATCTCTGCCCCCGCTGCGCCGACGACATTCCGTTCACCTATTTCTGGAGCTGGGAGGGGAACCCGGCGGAGCAGCGTCTGGCTAGCCTGGCTCACGTGGAGAGCGCCTGCAGCCTGTTCTTCTACCGCCGTGACAGCGATTACAGCCGGCTTATACACCAGTTCAAGTACGGCGGCGACATCCGGCTGGGCGCCTGGCTTTCGCAGATGCTCGCGGAGAAGATGGTTGAGTGCGGGCGTTTCAGCGGAATCGATGCCGTGGTGCCCGTTCCGCTCCACCCGCTGAAGAAGGTCCGCCGCGGCTTTAACCAGAGCGACGTCATCGGGCGGGAGCTGGCCTGCGCGCTCGGAGCCCGCTTCGAGCCCCGGCTCATCCGCCGCCGCAGGTTCACTCGCACACAGACGCGCGCCGCCGACCGCCGCAGCAATATGGCCGGCGCCTTCGCTGTCAATGAGAAAGTGTTGAAACGCCTGCAGACCGCCGGAGTGCAGCGCATCCTGCTCGTCGACGACGTGCTCACCACCGGCAGCACCATCGCCGCAGCCGCCTCGGTCCGACCCGCCGACCTCCCCCTGGCCGCAGCCACCTTAGCCTGCGTGGAATAAGTATGTAATGAAGAAGACCTCTCCCGACGACCCGGCTGGCCGCATCATATCCACTCGACGGAGCTGAGGTCGAGAGGCTGGGGACGCTCATCAAGGTCGGGAGCG
>JAFYIK010000066.1 GCA_017538685.1 Bacteroidales bacterium
AGACAAGCTCCAGGGCGACCGGATCGGGAGTAATGATGTCATCTCCCCCGTCGTCCGGCGCCTGAGGTGTGCCGCAGGCGACTGCGGCACACAGGAAAAGCGCTAGTAGTTTCAAGGCTTTTAAAGACATTCGGTTATTCTATCTTGAACAGGGAGAGGCCGGCGCCGGGGATATGAGCAGCATAGTAGAAGACTCCGTCTATCTTGCGGAGTACGCCGCCGCCGCAACCGTTGCCGTTCTTGTAAGCGGTTATGTCGTTCTCGACCGGATCTCCGATGCCGAAGACATAAGTGTGGCCCGGTTCTTCAAGCGAAGCCTTCAAGGTCTCGCCGTTGAGTTCGGTGATACGCATCTGCCCGTCCTGCCAGGAATTGCGCAGGTTGACGTAAATCATATAGCTCTGCTCGTTGAGCGAGAAGAAACGGATACCGTGCAGAGGATAGGCGAATACAGCTCCCGAGAGCTCCAACTGCTTGGTGAGCATATTGTCGGCGAGGGTGAACAGGATGGACTTGTTGCCTACGCCGCCGCCGATATACTGTGTGTCGTCGTATTTGTAGATGGCGCCCCAGTTGCCCTGCTTGTCAGAGTAAGAAACCCTGGCCGGAGTGGGATTGATGACGCCGTCCTTCACGGAGAATACCACCGCGTCCTTGAAAGAGGAGAAATTGTGGAACCACAGTTTTCCGTCTTTCCAGGTTCCCTCCACGGACATCTCGTCGCCGATACGCATATTGGCGCTGGGTTTATATGTCAGCACCTGAGTCGGTTCGCCGGCCGGATCGGTCCAGGCCCAGATCGCGAACTCGTGTTCCGCGGCATTCACCATATCGGTGAGCAGGGTGATATATCCTCCGTTGCCGTCCTCGATGCAGTCGAGAGCTGCAGTCGGGAAATAACCGTTGGTGGAATACGAGCCCATATTCATTTCAATGGCCTCGGTCGGGTCTGTGATAGACACCCTGTACACGTGGCCGTCCGTCCTGGCAAGGTAGATGAACTTGTCGTCCATCGACATAGTACGGACATTGGCATCTTCTGCCGGCACATCGAGCCACCACTCAGGAGCGCCTTCGGTAACGGCCTTAAGATAACGACCCCACACGCGGGTAATCTTCTGGATGCCTGTGGTGACGACTTTGAAAGTCTCCTCTTTGGTGACTGAAGCGCATTTGAGAGTGAATGTAACTCCGTTCGCCTTGTCGCTGAAATCGACGTAAGTGGGCTCCTCCTCGGTGGAAGACACGATCTCGGTCTCCCCGACATACACCTTGGTGTCGGCAGGTGACACCGTGAACTCGACCTTCACCTGGGTGAGTTTGGCCGAGCCGATGAGCTTGACCTGTCCGCCCGACACATCGATTCCGTTGAGTTTGAAGGAGGTGAAATGCGGATCGGGATCCGAAGCCTCTGCGGTAACCGTATAGTCGACTGTCTTCTCGTCTTTCGAGAAGATCACGGTCGCGGTCGCTCCGGAGGAGAAATCGAAGCTCAGAGGATTGGGATCGGCAGTGATGCCGTCCGGAAGGCCTTCGAAGGACACTTCGAGAGCGGCGAGCTCTTCGTGGTCCATAGAGTCGACCTCGATATAGATCGACTTCGATGCGTTGTCGGTCTGGATGAGGCAGTCGCCTTCCACACCGACCTTGACCATAGAATTGGTCAGAGTGAAGCTGAGGGCCGTATCCTTGGGGTCATCGCCTCCCTGGGGATTATCCTCAGGTTCGGGGTCGCAGGCTGCAAAAGAGAGCAGCGCGAGCATCATAAACGCAATTTTCTTC
>JAFYIK010000067.1 GCA_017538685.1 Bacteroidales bacterium
CCGACTATGAAGAGGTGGAATCCGGCCCCGAGTATGACTTCTTTGCACGTAACGACATCCCCCTCTTCGTTATGCAGCAGCTGACGGATATGGTCCAGCTGCATAACGTATGGAGCGCCCTCGGATTCGAAAAGAACGGCACGAAGGTAGGGACCGTGCGCCACCGCGAAGCCGTCTTCTCACGCTGGTCGATGATGGACTCGATGGGAGACATCCGCTTCCACTACTACGCAGAGTGGGACAAGGCGGGCCTGTCTGCCAGCGACATCATCTGCTCCCGGGCCCTGGATGAGTTCAATACAGTCCAGGAACTCAAGGCCTACAGCGGAGAGAAGCACCGTCGGCGCCTGATATTCGGAGCCTATATGCCCTCGCCCGGGAACCCGTACTACTCCCGGCCGGAATGGTATTCCATCTTCCGCTCGGGATGGTACGACCATAGCTGTATGGTGCCGATCCTGAAGAAGGCCATCCTCAAGAACCAGCTGGGAGTGAAGTACATCATCTACATCGCCCCGGAATACTTCGAGAACATCTTCGAGCGCGAGGCTATCGACCAGAACGACCGTCAGGCCGTCGAAAAGCGCATAGCCGAGGAGAAGGAAGCCATCGTTAAGTACCTCTCCGGGGAAGGAAATGCAAACAAGGCCATAATGGCGCTGAAGGCCACCATCCCCAGCTCTTCCGGAGGGGTAGTAGAGCAGAAATACATCGAGATCACCACCGTCCAGAACGACCTCAAGGGTGGGGAGTACATCGATGATACGGAGAGCACGGCGAACATCATCTGCTATGCGATGGGAGTACACTCGGCACTCATCGGCGCCACTCCGGGCAAGAACTCCAACTCCCTCGGCGGATCGAACGCCCGCGAGCTCTTTATGATGAAGCAGGCCCTGATGAAGCCCGTCGTAGACCGCTGTATGCGCGTGCTTCGCGTGATAAAGGAGTACAACCAATGGGATAAGGACATAATGATCACCATCCCCGAATATATCTTCACCACCCTCGACCAGAACAAGTCCGGAAAGGAGGAATCCAACAACAACGTCTAACACCGCCGCCAAATGATTGTAGCAAACTACCTCGAAATGAAAACCTTCATCCCTACCGTGCAGATGAAGGGAATACCGGATACGTTCAACGACGCCCTGGAGACGGCGCAGGCCACCCTGGCCGAAGAGATTCTCGGCGCCACCCTGACATCTCTTCTGGAACAGCGACGCCCGGAAGATGAAGAGCTGCTGCGCCTCGCCCAGCGGGCTATAGCCCTGGAGGCCTTCCTGAAGAGCATACCCCTGATGGACCTGGTACTGACGGACTCCGGCTTCGGCGTGATATCGAACGACGACGTGGCTCCGGCATCCAAAGAGAGAGTGGCCAGCCTCACTGCGCAGATCCAGTCCCGTCTCGATGAGTCCAAGGATCGGCTCGTGACATTCCTGCTCCGCAGCGAGATATATGCGGACTGGCGTGGCACCGAAGAGTTCGCCAGGCTCTCCGACGGCCTTATCCTCACGCTTGCAGATTTCCGCGACGTGGCAGTGATGAACGCCAAGAGCGAGCCCAGCTGGCCGACATCCTGGACAGCCTTCCTGAAGCTCAACGGAGCGATGCACGTCGCGCTCACAGGCCCCGTCGCTTCGTACATCTCAGAGGAATACGCCACAGAGCTGCTGGAGAAGATCCGCGACCGCGAAGTGCTCCTGCCCTCGGAAAAGGCCGCGCTCGTATACATAAAGACGGCCGTGGCAGCCTTCGCAATGGGAGACGAGGAAACCGGCACGCAGCAGGCTATCAAAGCCTCCGTCTATATGAAGGCCCACCTGCGCGACTTCCCGACATACGCCGGTTCATCCGCCGCCCGCGACCTCTCGATAACCCACTCCGATACCCCGATATTTTTTATGTTCTAAGAGAGAAACCTATGAAGATCAAGGCATTTTTCAAGAAGCTCTTCCACAAGGATCCTGCAATGCGAAAAGTGGATCTGGCCTACCCTACGAAATGGGAACAATGTTCCAGGGAACAGTTCCGCGACATATGCTGTGTGCTCAGTGTGCAGGGAATGACACGCGACAGGGCGCTGTTCCTCTGCCTGTGCAAGCTCTCAGGCATACGCCCTGACAACCCGAAGCACTATTCGAAAATGCGCCTGCGCGGCCGCTACCCGTACATCTATAACGGAAACCTGGTGCTCATAAGGCCCCAGATCATCGCACGCGCAGAGCAGGATATCAAGTTCGTCTGGGATGAAGTGGGACTCGCTCCTTCACCATTTGAGAAAACCGACAGACTCCTGTACAACATATCCTTCAAGACCTTCTTTGAGACCGACAGCTACATCCTCCGCTATATGGCCGAAAAGGATCCTGCGTACCTGAAGGAAGCCATAAAGATCCTCACGGGCGGACGAATCCGGAAGCCCCTCGACTGGCAGAAGACGGGACCAGTCATCTGGTGGAACGGAGTGAAGCAGCAGCTGAAGAGCCAGTACCCGTATGTCTTCCGCGACGGCGACTCCATCACCGACAAGACCCAGGCAGAAATACTCCTGGACTTGCTTTCCGTTATGAACGGTGACCGCCCCCAGGAAAACGAGAAGATCCTTCAGTGCGACCTGCACTCCGTGCTGTTCGCCCTGAATAAAAAGTACGGCGATGCTCACAAAACAGTTCATTGAGTCCGTCGCAGCAGCCTCCGGCCTCTTCCCCCCGGTCGAGCGCTGCGTCTTCGAGGCGAACGGCCTCGACGCCATCACGGAGCTGCTGGGGAACCTGCGCTCCGTGGAGTTCCCGGCGCTTATCCTCGAAGGCCGCGACTCGGGATCCATCGATATCGTCGAAGGTCCCCTGGATACCTTCACGCAGTCGCTCTGGGTGATGGAGCAGGCAGGGCGTGATGACGAAGACGCAGAAGTGTACAACCAGGCTTTCAGGCTGGGAAGGCGCCTCGTAGCCATACTCATAGCGGCCCGACCAGAGTGCCGCGAGCTCGACGGATGGGCAGTATCCCACATCAGCTACCTGAAGCGCTACGGCGGTCCTGGCGCCCGCGGATGGGAGTTCGTATTTACGTTCAAGGAAGATATCAACCTCTTACCATAAACGTATGGACAAAGGCAAGTTCGAGATGACACGCCGCTGGGCGGAGATAACCATCGAGCGCTGGCAACGGCGCATCGAGGCTCTCGGCATCGGGCGAACCGGCGAGCTTGCCCGCTCCTTCGAGGCGCACGTAACCGCCGACAGCAAAGGCGACCCGGAGAAGATTACGTTCGCCTTCCTGTACTACGGACGCTTCGTGGATATGGGGGTAGGACGCGGTCGCCGCGGGCAACGCAAGCCCTGGTACTCAAGCGTATTCCGCAAGGAAGTGGCGAAACTCGGCTTCTTTATGGCCAGCAAGTACGGTTACGACGCCGCGCTGGCCATATCCGCCTTCGATAAGTCCGCAACAAAGATAACCAGAACCAGCAACTGACACTATGGCAAGCAATCGCATATACACAGAGAGCGTCATCACCCTGAACGGAGAGCAGGCCCAGCGCGAACTCCGCGAGATGGCCCAGAAGGCCAAGGCTGTCGCCGACCGCCTGATGGAAGTACACGAAGCCAAGGGCCCCGACTCCGCCGAGTTCAAAAAGCTCAATAAGGAGCTGGATAAGATGATCCAGCAGCAAAAGGACCTTAACGAGAGTACAAAGCGCGTCCAGAAAACACTGAGCGACCTGAACGGCGCGACCATCAACCAGCTGGAAGCTACTCTGCGCAAGCTCCAGAAGCAGCTGCGCAACACAAAACCGAACACCCAGGAGTGGCGGGCCTACTCTTCAGAAATAAAGGCCGTGCGCGCACGTATGGCCGAGCTCGACGGCCAGGCCCGCGAGTCGCAGAAGCTGCTCGGCGGATTCTTCAAGAAAATCGGCTGGACCGCCCTGGTAGCCGGCGCCATAGCCGCCATCAAGAAGTTCGGCACCGATATGATAGCCCAGACGCAACTCATCGGCGACCGCTGGAAGTACGAGACCGCAGCCTGGAAATCAGCCTACGGATCCTTCATTGCCGACATATCCTCCGGTAAGGGCTGGAACGAGCTCATAGCGAATATGGCCAAGGCATACGATACCGGGAAGGAAGTGGCAAAGATGCTCGATGAACTCTTCGAGCGCAACAACTCCCTCGCCATCACCGAGGCCGAACTGAATCTCCAGGCAGAGCAGCAGCGCAAGATTATGATGGACTCCACCAAGTCCACCAAGGAGCGCATAGATGCCGCCGAAGAGTATGACAATCTCCAGCTGGAGATAGCGCAGAACCGCAAGGACGTAGCCCAGCAGGAACTGGATGCTATGGAGAAGCAGCTGCACCGGCGCACGAAGATGTCGAAGACCGAATACAAGTACTTCATCGACAACTACAACGCAAACCTCGACATCATCCGCCAGGCTACCGAGTACACCGACACCATCGACGAGAACGAGAAGGCTATCAAACGCCTCCAGCGCTCTTACAATATGATGGACTCCGCCGCCCAGGCCGCCGCTGCCGACATCCTCTCCCAGATCGCCGCCCTGAAGGCCGAGAACCTGGCCCTCGAGCAAAGCACCGACAAGGCTACGAAGGATATCGCCGGCCTGGTAAAGAAGTACAAGCTCGGCAACGACGAGATGGTCAAAGCCTATGCCGACGCCAAGGTGAAGACCGTCAACGCTGACGTGAACTATGAGAAGGCTACCCAGAAGTCCAACCGACAGGCAGCGAACCTTCGCAAGCAGATGGCCCAGGAGGCGAAGCAGACCCAGGACAAAGCCTTCCAGGATGAGATCAAAGCCTCCGAAGCTCGCTTCAAGGAGATCCAGAACCAGGCCAAGCAGGCGTATCTTGACGGCCAGATATCCGAGCAGGAGTACCAGAATCGCCTGTCCGTCATCCAGGAAAACAGCCTCCGTGACAGGCTCGCCATCATCGAGAAGTACAAGCGCTCAACCATAGACATCCAGGCGCAGCTGCTCGACCTCTCGATGAAGGATAAGAAGAAGCTGGAACAGGCCTTCGCCGAGACGGAAGCAGCCGCGGCAGCCGCCGTGGATGACTTCGTCAAGGAGACGGAAAAGGATATGGCCGAGCTGATGGCCGAGCTGGACTCCGATATGGAGGAGTTCAACAAACACTGGGCAGAAATGCTCCAGAAAGCTCAGGACATTCACCGCGAACTGTCTCCGGCCGTAGCGCTCCGCGACGATATGAACGAAGAGCTCTCCGCCCTGGATGAGCTCCACGACGCAAGCCTGATCTCCGAAGAGGAGTACCAGGCCAAACGCCTCGAGATTATCCGC